>VGRF01000004.1 GCA_016875395.1 Deltaproteobacteria bacterium
GCGCGAAGCGGCGGAGCTCGAGCTCGCGCGCGCGCACAGCGAGGCCTCGCTCGCGGTCGCGATCGCGCGCGAGCGCCTCGCCGAGGCGGAGCACGGCCTCACGATCGTGCGCGAGCAGATCCTCCCCGCGGCGCGCGATCAGTTCGACGCCGCGAGCGCGGCGCTGGCCGCGGGCCGCGGCGAGTTCGGCGACGCGATCGAAGCCGAGCGCGCGTGGTACGAGGCAGAGCTCGAAGCCGCGGAAGCGCTCGTCGCGCTGAGCCGCAGCGCGGCAGAGCTGAATCGCGCGCTCGGGAAGAGCGGCGCGGAGGACGTGCAATGAGCAGGACCCTAATCACTCTCGCCTGCGCGGCCGCGCTTTGCGCCTGCGCACCGGAGGCTTCCGAGCCCGCGCGAGTGCGCAGCGGCGCGCTCGCGCTCGAGGCGCGCGTCACCCCTGCGGCGCTGCGCGTGGGCGAGAACCAGCTCGAAGTCACGCTGCGCGATGCGAGCGGTGCGCCGGTGAGCGGCGCGCACGTCGAGGCGGACGTGCGCATGCACGCGATGGGCGCGATGCCGGAGATGGGCGGCCCCGAGCGAGTGAGCGATCTCGGCGAGGGGCGCTACCGCGCCGACTTCGGCCTCGAGATGGGCGGGACCTGGCAGGTGGAGATCACCGCACACGCGCCCGGCGGCGAGACGCTGCAGGCGGAGGGCTCCCTCACGGTCGGCAGCCCCGGCCTCCGCCTCGCAGCCGCGGGCGCGAGCGCTGCCGCGTCCCCCACGACTCTTGCGTCCGGCGAATCGCCCGGTGCGTTCTCGTTCCCCGCGGAGCGTCTCCAGCAGATCGGTGTGCGCACGGTTCGCGCCGAAGTGAAGCCGCTCGCGCGCACGCTGCGCGCCACGGCGCGCGTCACGTTCGACGAGAGCGCGCTCGCGGACGTGTCGCCCAAGGTCTCGGGGTGGGCGGAGAGCGTCGCGGTCACGGCAGTGGGCGAGCCGGTCGCGCGCGGCGAGACGCTGCTCACGCTCTACAGCCCCGACCTCTACGCCGCGCAGCGCGAGTACCAGCAGGCGCTCGCGAGCCGCGCGCGGGCCGAGGGCGCGGTGCGCGCCGAGCGCTCGGACGCGCTCGTGCGCGCGGCCGAGCGGCGCCTCGCACAGCTTGGGATCGCGCGCGCGGACGTCGAAGCGATCGCGCAGCGCACGGAGCCGCTGCAGGCCCTGCCCATCCGCGCGCCGGCGAGCGGCTTCGTGCTCGAGAAGAACGTCGTGGCCGGCGGCGCCGTGAGCGCGGGCGAGCGCCTTTACCGCATCGCGCCGAGCGAGCGCGTCTGGCTCGAGGCCGCGATTCCGGAGAGCGATCTCGCGCTCGTGCGCGAAGGCACGCGTGTTCGCATCGCGCTCGCCGGCGACACCAGCGCCGAGCCACGCGCGGGGCGGGTCGCGCGCGTGCTCCCGCAGCTCACGGCGGAGTCGCGCACCGGCGCCGCGCGCATCGCGCTCGCTGCGCCCGCACCGCTGCGGCCCGACGCCTGGGCGAGCGTCGAGATCGACGTCGCGGCGAGCGACGGCCTCGCGGTGCCGAGCAGCGCGGTGCTGCGCGCGGGCGAGCGCAGCTTCGTGTTCGTCGCGAAGGGTGGCGGACGCTTCGAGCCGCGCGCGGTGACACTCGGCTTCGAGACTGCCGACGCGATCGAGATTCGCAGCGGCCTCGCAAGCGGCGAGGAAGTCGTGAGCGAGGGCACCTACCTCGTCGCGTCCGAGAGCCGGCTGCGCGCGGCGCTGGAGACGTGGTGAGCGCGCCGAACGACGGTCTCATCGCGCGCCTGATCGGCGCGTGTGCGCGGCAGCCCGCAGTGACGATCGTGCTCGCGGCAGTCGCTGCGCTGATCGGCGTCGTCAGCGTGGCGCGCACGCCGCTCGACGCGATTCCGGACCTCTCGGACGTGCAGGTGATCGTCACGACGGACTGGCCGGGCCGCAGCCCCGACCTCGTCGAGGATCAGCTCACGTACCCGATCTCGAGCGCGCTCCTCTCGGTTCCGCGCGCGCGCGCGGTGCGCGGGCAGAGCTTCTTCGGCGCGTCGTTCGTGTACGTCATCTTCGAGGACGGCACCGATCTCTACTGGGCGCGCACGCGCGTGCTCGAGCGGCTTTCGGGCATCGGCGCGGCACTGCCCGAAGGCGTGCGCCCGTTGTTGGGGCCGGACGCGACCGGCGTGGGCTGGGTCTACTCCTACGCGCTGATCGACCGCAGCGGCAGCCGAGATCTCGCCGAGTTGCGCGCGCTGCAGGACTTCCGCGTGCGCTACGCGCTCGCGAGCGTGCCGGGCGTGGCCGAGGTCGCCTCGCTCGGCGGCGTGGCGAAGCAGATCGAGGTTCAGCTCGATCCTGCGCGGCTGCGCGCGTTCGGGGTGATGGCCGAAGAGGTGCTCGCCGCGGTGCGCGCGGGCAGCGCCGATGCGGGCGCCGGCAGCATCGAGGCCGCGGGGCATGAAATCCTCGTGCGGACGCGGGGTTACGCGCGCACTCCTGAAGATTTCGGGCAGCTCGCGATTCGCGCGGGCGAGCGCGGCATCCCGGTGCGCGTCGCCGACGTGGCGCGCGTGGTGTGGACGCCTGCGGCGCGCCGCGGCATCGCGGAGCTCGACGGCATGGGCGAGGTGGCGGGCGGCATCGTCGTGATGCGCAGCGGCGAGAACGCGCGCGCGGTGATTCAGCGCGTGAAGGAGCGACTCGCCGCGCTGCGCACGAGCTTGCCCGCGGGCGTCGAGGTCGTGCCGACCTACGACCGCTCGGAGCTGATCGAAGGCGCGGTGGCGACGCTGCGGCGCACGCTGCTCGAGGAGATGGCGATCGTCTCGCTCGTCATCTTCGTCTTCCTCTGGCATGCGCGCAGCGCGCTCGTCCCGATCGTCACGATCCCGATCGGCGTCGCGCTCGCCTTCGTGCCCATGCTCGCGCAAGGCATCACCGCGAACTTGATGTCGCTCGGCGGCATCGCCGTCGCGATCGGCGCGATGGTCGACGCAGCGATCATCGGCGTGGAGAACGTGCACCGCCGGCTCAGCGCGTGGGAGCGTACGGGCGAGGTCGAGCCGCGCGCGACCGTAATCACTCGCGCGCTCCAGGAAGTCGGCCCGAGCCTGTTCTTCGCGCTGCTCGTGATCACCGTGTCGTTCCTGCCGATCTTCGCGCTCGAGGGCGAAGCCGGGCGCTTGTTCAAGCCGCTCGCGTTCACGAAGACCTACGCGATGGCGTGCGCGGCGATCCTCTCGGTGACGCTCGCGCCCGCGCTGGCGGTGCTCGCGATCCGCGGGCGCATCCCGCACGAGGAGGAGCTGCCCGCGCAGCAGCGCCCCGCGGGCGCGTATGCGCGCGTGGTGCGCTTCGTCGTGCGCCGGCGCGCCACGGTGATCGTGGGTGCGCTGCTGCTCATGCTCGCGACGCTGCCCGCATTCCTCGCGCTCGGCCGCGAGTTCATGCCGCCGCTCGACGAGGGCACCCTGCTCTACATGCCCACCGGCACGCCCGGCATGTCTGCGACCGACGCCGCGCGCGTGCTTCAGCAGATGGACCGCGAGCTGAAGGCGTTCCCGGAAGTCGCGAGCGTGTTCGGCAAGGCCGGTCGCGCTGAGACGGCGACCGATCCCGCGCCGCTCGAGATGTTCGAGACGGTCGTTCAGCTGAAGCCCCGGGCGCAGTGGCGCGAGGGCATGACGACGACGCAGCTGATGCGCGAGATGGAGGAGAAGCTCCGCTACCCGGGCATGCCGAACCTGTTCTGGCAGCCGATCCAGACGCGCACGGAGATGCTCGCGACCGGCCTGCGCAGCGAGGTAGGGCTCAAGGTGTTCGGACCCGATGCGGAGGCGATCGAGCGCGCGAGCGTCGCCATCGAGCGCGCACTCGCCGCAGTGCCCGGCACCCGCAGCGCCGTCGCGGAGCGCCTCACCGGCGGCCTCTACCTCGATCTCGCGTGGAAGCGCGAGGCGCTCGCGCGCCACGGGCTCAGCATCGCCGCCGCGAACGAGGCCGCGGAGCTCGCGATCGGCGGCATGCCCGCGGGCCAAGTGCTCGATGGCCGCGCGCGCTACGCGGTCTCGGTGCGCTATGCGCGCGACTTCCGCGAAGACCCCGCGGCCCTCGCGCGCGTGCTCGTGGCGACTCCGCGCGGCGCGCAGATTCCGCTCGGCGAGCTTGCCGACGTGCGCTTCGCGCGCGGCTCGGCGTTCGTGCGCAGCGAGGGCGGCGAGCTGCTCGGCACGATCACGCTCGGCGTCGCGGGGCAGGCGGTCGTCGACTATGTCGAGACCGCACAGCGGGCGATTGCCGGCGTGCAGCTGCCGCCCGGCGTGCGCATCGAGTGGGCGGGCAAGTACCAAGCGTGGGAAACGACGCGCGACCGGCTGCTGCTCGTCGTGCCGTTCACGCTGTTCCTCGTCGCGCTGCTGCTCTTTTGGAACACGGGCTCGGTCGTCGAGACCGGAATCGTTCTGCTCGCGGTGCCGTTCTCGCTGATCGGCGCCGTGTGGTTGTTATGGGCGCTCGACTACCACCTCTCGACGGCGGTCTGGGTCGGCGTGATCGCGCTGCTCGGCCTCGATGCGCAGACCGGCGTCGTGATGCTGCTCTATCTCACCCTCGCGCATGCCGAGCGCAGCGCGCGCGGCGAGATGCGCAGCGAGCACGACCTCGAGGAAGCGATCGTCGAAGGGGCCGCGCGGCGCCTGCGGCCGAAGCTGATGACCGTCGCGGCGATGACCGCGGGCCTGTTGCCGTTGCTCTGGAGCGACGGCGTCGGCGCGGACGTGATGAAGCGCGTCGCTGCGCCGATGGTGGGCGGTCTCGCGAGCTCGTTCGCGCTCGAGCTGCTCGTCTATCCCGCGCTGTTCGCGGCGTGGAAGCGGCGCGCGATCGATTAGGCTCGCGCGCGGAGGAACCGACATGCGCATCACGACACTCGCGCTCGCCCTCGCGGGCGCGCTGCTCGCAGCGTGCGTGGGCGGCGCAGCGAACGAAGGCGACGGCACGGGCGTCGTGCGCGCGATCGCCCCGGATGGAGCGAGGGTCACGCTCGAGCACGGGGACATCCCCGGGCTGATGCAGGCCATGACCATGGACTTCGCCGTGGCGCAGCCGGCGCAGCTCGCGGGCGTCGAAGTGGGCGAGACTGTCGAGTTTCACCTCGTGTACGATGGCGGCGCCTACACGATCACGGAGCTACGCGAAGTCGCGCCCTGACGGAGCCTTGGGCGGGGCGCTGCGTCCCAAATGCGAGCCCTTGCGCGTGCCACTTCCGCCCCCGAGCCCCCACTCCCTTCGTGGAGGGCTCCGCCCATGCGCCACCTCGCACTCGCCCTGCTCGCGACGCTCGGCCTCACTTCATCCGCCGGAGCCGCGACGGTCACGTACAACCTGACGTTCGGCCCCGAAGCGATGGGTGCCACCGGAACGGGCAGCGGCACGGCCGTCTACGACGACGTCGCGCGCACGCTCGCGATCAACGTGACGTGGAGTGGCCTCTCGGCCAACACGAGCGTGGCCCACCTGCACTGCTGCACGGCAGCCGCCGGCACCGGAACCGCGGGAATTGCGGGCGATCCGGGCTCCGCCTTCCCGGGAGGGGTCCAATCAGGGACGTTCTCGATCACCTTCGACCTTACGAACCCTGCGACCTATGGCGCGACGTTCCTCGCCAACAGCGGCGGCACCCCTGCCGGCGCTGAAGCGGCCCTCAAGGCCGGCATGGACGCGGGCAAGGCCTACTTCAACATCCACACCACCGCCTTCCCTGGTGGGGAGATCCGCGCCTTCACGGCGGTGCCCGAGCCCGTGCTCGCGGGCCTGCTCGGCGCCGCGGGACTCGCGCTCTTGGGATGTCGCCGGCGCGCCTAGCCGGCCTCAGCCCCGCGCAGTCGCCGCGTAGAACGAGACGCTCCCGAACGGGGTGAGCGCGCGTCCGCGTTCCTCCGCGTCCGCGAAGCCCGCCTCGCGCATCAGCTCCGGTCAGCGCCCGCCCCAGTTGTCGGCGAGGCGGTCCGCGCCGTCGAACCAGCCGACCACGCGCGAGATCGCTTTCATCGGGAGCGCGTCCTGGGGCCAGAAGTCGAGCACGTGCAGCTCGCCGCCGGGGCGAAGGCAGCGCCGCATCGCTGCGAGTGCGCTGCGCCGCTGGTCGTGCGTGAGGTGATGGAGCATCAGGCTCGTGAGGACGCGATCGAAGCTGGCCGGCTCGAACACCGGCGAATCGTTCGCGAGGCCGTGCACGAGCGTCACGTCGACACCCGCCCGCGCGAGCTTCCGCCGCGCGATCGCGAGCACCGCCGGGTCGCCGTCGAGCCCCGTGACGCGCGCGCCCGGCACGAGCTGCTTCGCGAGCAGCGCGAGCGTGCCGGTGCCGCAGCCGACATCGAGCACGTCGTGGCCCGCGGCGATGCGCGCCTGCTCGATCAGCCGCGTCTTGAGCTTGCGCTCGCGCAACGAGAGGGCGATGAGCGGATCGTAGAAACGGGTGAGCGCGTCGAAGCCGAGAGCGGGGACGTAGTGATCGGGGCGAGCCACAGGAGTTCTCCAGCGCGCAGCTGGAGGTGTACGCGAAGAGTGCTCAGGAAGCGACGCGATTGCGTCCCGCCGCCTTCGCCGCGTAGAGCGCGATGTCGGCGGCATTGAGGAACGCGGGTGGCGTCCCGATATCGGGCGACCAGAACGCCACCCCGATCGAGAGCGTCACCGGGACCGTCTTGCCGTCGAGCTCGAAGCGCATGTGCTAGACCTGGCCGCGCAGCCGCTCCGCGAAGATCTCCGCACCTGGTTTCGTGCTGTCGGTGAGCACCACGGCGAACTCGTCCCCGCCGAAGCGCGCGAGGCAGTCGGTGCGACGCGTCGAGCGCGCGATCAGCGCTGCGACCTCGCGCAGCACGTAGTCGCCGAACACGTGGCCGGCCTCGTCGTTGATGTGTTTGAACTCGTCCACGTCGACGAGCAGCAGGGCGAGCCCGCCCTCGCCACGGTTCTCGCGAGCCACCTCGCGCTCGAGCACGTCCATCAGGAAGCGCCGGTTCTTCACCTGCGTGAGCGCGTCCTCCGTGAGCATGCGGTAAACGGCCTCGTGGTACTCGGCCTCCGCGTCGCCGTGGGTGAGCAGCTTGAAGCTGGCGTCTCCGGTGTGCAGCACCGCGCCGTTCGCGAGCGCCGACGTGACGCCATGCGAGACACGCTCCCCGTGCACCCAAGTCCCATTCTTCGACCCGCAGTCGCGCACGCGCACCGTGCCGCGCTCGACGTGCAGCGTGCAGTGCTGGCGCGAGACGCCGTCCGTGGCCACGACGATGTCGCATTGCGAGCTGCGCCCGAGCGTTTGCGATCCCTCGCACAGCGCGATTCGCCGGCCGAGCTGGGGGCCCCGGATCATCACGAGACAAGGCGCGGGGTCGCTCGAGCGAGCTTCCACCACGAAAGTGCGCGTATGGTCGCCTCGGTCGTCCGCCATTCGCTCTTCATCGGCCTCGCGCACGCCAACTTCAATGCTTCGAGCCAAATAGCCGATACCCTGCGCGCTCTTCATTGGAATCGCCGCGCATGAATCCGAGCCCGGTGGGCGCATCGGCTGAACAGCTCGTGCTGCACCTCCTCCTGCAACTGATCGTGATTCTCGTGGCGACGCGCTTGGTCGCGATGGGCGCACGCCGACTCGGGCAAACCGACGTGTCGGGCGAAATCCTCGCCGGCCTCCTGCTCGGGCCGAGCCTGCTCGGCGACATCGCGCCGGACGCCCTGGCGTGGCTCTTCCCTCCGCTCACTGCGCCCGTCTTCACCGGCCTCTCGCAGCTCGGCCTCGTGCTGCTGATGTTCCAGATCGGGCTCGAGTTCGAGTTCGGTGACGTGCTGCGCACCCAGCGCAGACAGGTCGTCACGATCTCCGTGGTTGGAATCGCCGTGCCGTTCGCGCTCGGCTACGCGACGGCCGACTTCTTCTACGCGCGGATGCCCGAGATCGCGAAGCCCGACCCGTTCGGCTTCCGGCTGTTCTTCGCCGTCGCGATGTCGATCACCGCGATCCCGATCCTCGGCCGCATCTTCATGGAGCTCGGCCTCAGCCACACGCGCCTCGCCGCGCTCACGATCAGCGCAGCGGCCGTGGATGACGTGTGCGGCTGGCTGCTGCTCGGCGTGATCTCGCTGCTGGTCGTCGGGCAGTTCGACGCGAGCTGGATCGGGCTGCGTCTCGCCGGCCTCGTCGCGTACGTCGCGGCGGTGATGTTCTTGGCGCGCCCGCTGCTGAAACGCTTCATCGCGGGGAGCCTCGCCAAGCATGGCGGGCTCGGGCCGAACCTGATCACGGTCATCCTCGTCGCTCTGTTCATCTCCGCGGCGATCACGAGCTCACTGCACGTGTTCGCGATCATCGGCGGCTTCGTGGTCGGCGTGGCGCTGCACGACGACCGCCGCTTCGTGGCGGAGTGGAAGCGCCGCCTGTCGCCGCTCGTGAACGTGCTGCTGCTCCCGATGTTCTTCACGTACACCGGCCTGCGCACCGACGTGGGCTCGCTCGGGAACGCGCACGAGTGGCTCCTGTGCGCGGGGGTCATCGGCATCGCGTTCCTCGGCAAGCTCGGCGGCGTGTTCGTGGGCGCGCGCGCGATGGGGCTCGGGGCGCGGGATTCGCTCGCGATCGCGACGTGCATGAACACGCGCGCGCTGATGGAGTTGGTCGCCCTGAACATCGGGCTCGATCTCGGCGTGCTGCCGCCGTCGATGTTCACGAAGCTCGTGGTGATGGCGATCGTGAGCACGTTCATCGCGACGCCGCTGATCCGCCGGCTCACGCGCGGCGAGGCGCGGCCCGTGTCGGTGACTGGCGAGAGCGTCGCGGCCTGACGAGATGCTGGTGGACCCGCGAGCGCTCTTCTCGGGGACTTGGCGCGGCGCGGGCGAGCTGATCCCGCACGGGCTCGCGCGGCTGGTGCTGAAACGTGAGGCGGTCGCGATCACGGGTACGGGCGAGTGGCTGAGCGGCGCGATCTGGATCGTGCGCGAGCGCTTCGAGATGGGCAGCGGCTGGAGCTTCGAGCGGCGCATGTTCATGGAGCTCGTCGCTCCGGATCGCGTGCGCGCAACCGCCGACGACATCCCGCTCGGCGCGAACGTCACGCTGACGAGCGCTGGGTTCCGCTTCGAGCGCTTTCGGAGCTGGCTCGTCTACCGGGGCGTGCGATTCCGGATGAGTTGCGAGAGCGAGGCACGGCTCGACCCTTCTGGTGCACTCGTTGGGGAAGTGCGGCTGTTCTTCCTGTGGGTGCCTGCGGCGACGATGCGGCTGTCGATTCGAGTCGAGCCTTCATCTCGCTAGGTCGCTGGTGTTTGGGAGGCGCGCGCCGGTGTGGCGCGCCCGCCTGCGGCTCCTGGCGGCCCGCGGCTGCGGCCGCCATCTGTCCGTCCTCGCCGCGGGCCGCCACTCCGCCGCAGGCGGACAGGCTGGGTCCCCCGAGTTCAGGGCTTGGGAGGAGAGCGAAATTCTGGCGGCATCGAGCCGCCAGAATTTCGCTTTCGGAGTCGGACGCGCGTCGAGGACTCGCGCGGGGTCGTGCGTTGCTTGTTGCTTGTTAGGCCGGAGTTTGCTGGGCGAGTTGTTGGTAGCGGTCGGGTTTGAAGTGCTTGTTGCGTTTGCCCGTGAGGTTGGCGAGGCCGATCAGGGCGCGGGCGTAGGTGCGGACGAAGGCGTCGATCAGCTTGTGGAAGCCGCGCAGGGCGTAGAGCTCGGGGATGGTGCGCGGGCAGTAACGGGTGTGGAAGTGGTTGAGGTTGAAGTTGAAGAAGAGGATCGAGACGACGTTGATGAAGAGCGGGTAGTGATCGCGCAGCTTGTGGCCGTACCACAGCACGTCGATCAGCGAGTCGATCGTGTGGATGTGGGCGCTGACTTTGCCTTGGAAGATGCGGCGCCACTTCGGATCGAGCTCGGACGCGTTCGCCTTGAGGCTGCGTTCGAGAATGTCGGTGGCGAGGAAGCCGGTTCGCAGCGCGGTGGTGAAGCCGCTCGACAGAATGCCGTCGACGACGACGAAGGCTTCGCCGACCGCGATCCAGTTCGGGCCGCTCGAGCCCTGCCCCGTGCCGCACTGGAAGACGCACGTCCACATCGGCGTCTCGGGAGTGATCAAGGGAACGAGCCACGCGAGATCGTCGTGTTTGCGCACCTGGTGCAGCAGCACTTCCTGCAGCGTCTTGTAGTGGCGCCGCAGCTTCACGAAGTCGCTCTCGGCGACGACGATGCCGATGTCGGTCACGTCGTCGGAGACGTTGATGTCCCACATCCACGCCGCGGTGCCGAGCGTGTCGTCCGTTCGGATGCGCGTGCCCATGCCGTCGTAGCGGTGATTGAAGCGCGCCCGCACCACCACTTTGCGCGGGCCGATCGGGTCGAAGCCGATGCCGAACTTCTTGCGGAACATCGCGGCGGCGCCGGTCGCATCGACGTAGAACTTGCCGCGCAGCACGCGCCCGTCCTCGAGCCTCACGCCGGCGACGCGCTCGCCCTCGGCCGCCACTGCGCTGACTTTGCCGAGAATGATCTCAGCGCCCGCCTTCCGCGCGTTCTCCATCAAGTCGATGTCGATCAGCTCGCGGTTCGCGTGGAGCGTGGGCGCGCCGCGTCCCACGAGCGTCATCAGGGCCTTGAAGATGGGATGAAAGCCGAGCTCGGCCTCGACGCCCGGCTGCGCCGACGAGGTGCACACCGCGCCCGCCTTCGAGGTGGCCTTGCCTTGCGGCACCCACTGGTCGACGGGGAGCCCGAGGCGCTTCAAGTAGACGGGCGCTTCCCAATCGAGCGACTCGCCCAGGCGGAACTCCGGCGGCGGCTTCTTCTCCACGAGCACGCAGCGGTAGCCGCGCTCCGAGAGCCGCGCGGCGAGCGCCATGCCGCCCACGCCGCCGCCGGCGATCACCACGTCGTAGTCGTTGCGTTCGAGCTGCACGTCGAGCCTCCGCGAGAGGCTTGGCACTGTAGCTACGGCAGCGGCGGGTTCATCGCGAAGCCCCAGCCGTCGTCGATCACGAGAACGGCCGGTGGCTCGAGACCGGCGCGCCCCACGCCCGAGAAGATTTCGTGACGGGTCTTGGGTCAGGCGGCGGTCTTGTCTGCTTCGAGCTCGATTAGGGTCGCGCCCTCGGGCACGCGTTCACCGGCCTGATACTTCACGGTCTTCACCACGCCGTCGTGGGGCGCGCGGATCGCGTGCTCCATCTTCATCGCCTCGACCACCACGAGCGTGTCGCCCGCCTTCACGCGATCGCCCGGCTTCACCGCGACGCGAATCACGACGCCCGGCAGCGGCGTCGCGAGCGAGCCCGCGGCGTGCTGGCCGGCCGTGCTCACCTCGCGCGGATCGTCCACCACGAACGTCGCGCTCTCGGCGCCGCGCCACACCGTGATGCGCCCATGCGAGACGAGCGCGTCGACGGCATCGCGCGCATCGAACGGAGAGAGCCGCAGCAGCTCGCCGTCGCGCGCCGACACGGCAACGTCGACGCGCGCATCCGCGCAGCTCGCGGCGATCTCGCGCGGCGAGAGCGGCATCGCGCTCACGGCGAACGCGTCCTTGCCGCGCTTCAGGTGGAAGCTCACGCGCGCGGGCAGGTTCACGCGGAAGCCATCCGCCGCATCCCAGGGCGAGGCGCGCTCGCTGCGCGGCGCGTGCGAAGCGAGCAGCGCGGCGCCCGCGAAGGCGGCCTGCTCCGCTGCGCTCGGGCCGTCCGCAAGCGCGGCGCCGTGATCGGCAACGAACGCGGTCGTCACCTCGCCCGCGCGAAACGCGGCGTGCGCGACCGCGCGCGCGAGCCACGCGGCGTTCGTCGCGATGCCTGCGATGCGCACGCCCGCAAGGCCGCGGCCGAGCTGCGCGAGCGCCTCGGCGCGCGTCGCGCCAGAGCCAACGACCTTCCCCAACAACGAGTCGTAGTGCGTGGGCACGACGTCGCCGCTCTCGAAGCCCGCGTCCACGCGAATGCCCGCCTCGTTCGCGGGCCACTGCGCGAGGCGCAGCGCACCCGCGCTCGGCACGAAGCCCTTCGCGGGATCCTCGGCGCACACGCGCGCCTCGATCGCGTGGCCGCGCACGTGAATCTCACGCTGCGCGAGCGGCAGCGGCTCGCCAGCCGCGACGCGCAGCTGCCACTCCACGAGATCGAGGCCCGTGACGAGCTCGGTCACGGGGTGCTCCACTTGGAGCCGC
Organism: Deltaproteobacteria bacterium; assembly: GCA_016875395.1. Taxonomy (NCBI): domain Bacteria; kingdom Pseudomonadati; phylum Myxococcota; class Myxococcia; species Deltaproteobacteria bacterium. The sequence continues at coordinate 12,219 of VGRF01000004.1, forward strand.
GTGTTCATCTCCATGAAGAAGAACTCGCGCTCCGCGTACAGGAACTCGACCGTGCCGGCGCCGCGATAGCCGATCTCACTCGCCACGGTGCACGCCGCCGCGTGCAGCCGCGCCCGCACGTCCGCGGGAATGCCGGGCGCCTGCGCCTCCTCCAGCAGCTTCTGGTGGCGGCGCTGCACGGAGCAGTCGCGGTCGTGGAGATGGACCACGCGGCCATGCGCGTCCGCGAACACCTGCACCTCGACGTGCCGCGGCGCCGGCAGGTAGCGCTCCAACAACAAGTGCGCGTCGCCGAACGAGCGCGCCGCCATGCGCTGCGCGCTCTCGAGCGCGGCGCGCAGCTCGCTCGCTGCGCGCACGATCTGCATGCCCTTCCCGCCGCCACCGCCGCTCGGTTTCACGATCAGCGGGAAACCCATCTCCTCCGCTTCGCTCGCGAGGCGCTCCAGCGATTGATCGTCGCCGTGATACCCGGGCAGCACGGGCACGCCGGCTCTCGCCATGCGCGCCTTCGCCGCCGCCTTCGAGCCCATCGCCGCGATCGCGCTGGCCGGCGGCCCCACGAACGCGAGGCCCGCCTTCTCCACCGCGGCCGCGAACTCCGCGTTCTCCGAGAGAAAGCCGTAACCGGGGTGAATCGCGTCGCAGCCCGCGCGCTGCGCGATCGCCACGATCTTCGCGACGTCGAGATAGCTCTGCGCGGGCGGCGGCGGCCCTAACAGGTACGCCTCGTCCGCCGCGCGCACGTGCGCCGCGTTCGCATCCGCCTCCGAGTACACGGCAACGACCCGCACGCCGAGGCGCTTCGCCGTGCGGGCGATGCGGCACGCGATCTCTGCGCGATTGGCGATGAGGAGCTTCTGAATCACGGGCGGCCTCGAACTTGCGCGCCTGGAAGCGAAGCGACGTCGCAAAGTGGCGACAGGACCTTGGCGACGAAACGCGGGCTGGGTGCGTGCCGCAAGCCGCGAGCGCCCATGCAGGCGGGTGCTCGATGCGTAACGCGGCGCGCAGCGAGCCGTAGTCCGCGGAGGCGAGCGAAGCACAAGGAAGAAACGAAGTGTGAACGTCTCCGCTGCATCGCACTCACATCCGAAACACGCCGAAGCGAGTTTCCTGCGCAGGCGCATTGCGCGCGGTCGCCAGCGCCAGCCCTAGGACCCGCCTCGTCTCCAGCGGATCGATCACGCCATCGTCCCACAAACGTGCGCTCGCGTAGTACGGATGGCCCTGCGTCTCGTACTGATCGCGCAGCGGCGCTTTGAACTTCTCCTCGTCCTCGGTGCTCCAGGCTTTTCCTTGCGCGGCCAGCGCGTCGCGGCGGATCGTCGCGAGCACGCTCGCGGCCTGCTCGCCGCCCATGACGGAGGTGCGCGCGTTCGGCCACTGGAACAGGAAGCGCGGCGAGTAGGCGCGGCCGCACATCGCGTAGTTGCCGGCGCCGTAGCTGCCGCCGAGCGTGATCGTGAACTTCGGCACGTTCGCGCAGGCCACGGCCATCACCATCTTCGCGCCGTCGCTCGCGATGCCGCCCTCTTCCGCGCGGCGGCCCACCATGAAGCCGGTGATGTTCTGCAGGAACACGAGCGGCGTGCCCTCGCGCGCGCACAGCTCGATGAAGTGCGCGCCCTTCTTGGCGCTCTCGCTGAACAGGATCCCGTTGTTGGCGAGAATGCCGACGGGGTAGCCGCAGACGTGCGCCCAGCCGGTGATGAGGGTCGAGCCGTAGAGCGCCTTGAACTCGTCGAGGATCGATTCGTCGACGATGCGCGCGATCACTTCGCGAATGTCGAAGGGTTTCCGCAGGCTCGCGGGCACGACGCCGTACAGCTCCCGCGCGTCGTAGTGCGGATCGCGCGGCGCGCGCGGCGGTGCGCAGTCCGGCGCCGCGCGCAGGCGCGCCACGATCTGCCGCGCGATGCCGAGCGCGTGCGCATCGTTCTCGGCGTAGTGGTCGGTGACGCCCGACTCGCGGCAGTGCACGTCGGCGCCGCCGAGCGACTCCGCGTCGATCTCTTCGCCGGTCGCCGCCTTCACGAGCGGCGGGCCTCCGAGAAAGACGCGGCCCTGGCCTTTCACGATCACGTTCTCGTCGGCCATCGCGGGCACGTAGGCGCCGCCCGCCGTGGAGGAGCCGTGCACGACGGCGATCTGCGCGACGCCCGCCGCCGAGAGCGTGGCCTGGTTGAAGAAGATGCGGCCGAAGTGCTCGCGATCGGGAAACACCTCGTCCTGCGCTGGCAGAAACGCTCCGCCGCTCTCGACGAGGTAGACGCACGGCAGCCGGTTCTCGCGCGCGATCTCCTGTGCGCGCAGGTGCTTCTTCACCGTCATCGGGAAGTACGTGCCGCCCTTCACGGTGGGATCGTTCACCACGACCACGCACGCGCGGCCCGCGATGCGGCCGACGCCCGTGATGATCGAGGCCCCCGGCGCATCTCCCCCGTACATGCCGTGCGCCGCGAGCTGCGAGAGCTCGAGGAACGGCGCGCCCGCATCGAGTAACAAGTCGAGCCGCTCGCGCGCGCTCAGCTTGCCCGCCTTCGCGTGCTTCGCGACTGCGTCTGCCGGCCCGCCCGCCGCGACGCGCTCCACCTGTGCGCGCAGATCCGCCACGAGCGCGCGCATCGCTGCATCGTTGGCGCGGAAGTCCTCGCTGCGCGGGTCGATCTGCGTCTGGATCAGCGGCATCGCCGGACGGTTCAACTTCCACGCGAGGGCCGCAAGGTGGCTCGCATCAGTGCGTCATGGAGCGAGCTGATAGATCGATGGCGTGCCGCCGTAGTCGAGCACGTAGATCTCGCCGTCACGGCCTTGGCCGAAGCTCGAGGGGCTGAGGCCCGACGGCGCCGCGAGCTCGTCGACGCGCGTCGGGTTCGCCTGAAAGCGATAGACGAACACGCGCCCCGTCGCGAAGTCTCCGTACACGTAGCTGTTCGCCAGCGACGGGAGCGCGCTGCCGCGGTAGACGTATCCGCCCGTGATCGAGCGCGCTTCGCTGCGCGGATGCGCGACCTCCGGCTCTACGAATGGCGGCATGCAGTTCGGGTCCGGGTCGAACGACACGTCGCCCTCGCGGCAGTCCCACCCGTAGTTGCCGCCCTTCACGATGCGATCGATCTCCTCGCGCGCGTCCTGCCCGACGTCGCCGAGCCACAGCTCGCCGGTCTGCAGGTCGAAGCTCATCCGCCATGGGTTGCGCAGCCCGTACGCCCAGATCTCGCCCCGATTGGCGGTCCCCGCGAACGGGTTGTCGAGCGGGATCGCGTACGGCGCGGTGGACACGTCGATGCGCAGGACCTTCCCGAGCAGCGTGGAGAGGTTCTGCCCGTCCTCGGGGTCGGGGTCGCCCGCGCCCCCGCCGTCTCCCGTAGCGACGTAGAGGAAACCGTCCGGGCCGAACGCGAGATCGCCCGCGTTGTGGTTGCTCTGCTCCGAGTCGAAGCGGAGCACGCCTGTGTTGCCCGCAACTGGCGCGAACGTGAGCCCGCCGTCTGCGCTCGCGAAGCGCGCGACGACCGAGTCGCTCCCGCCGCCCGCGCGCTGGTCGGTGTAGGCGAAGAACACCTCGCCATTCGCCGCGAAGCTCGGGCTGAACGCCATCCCTAACAAGCCCTCTTCGCCGCCCGTCGAGAGGTCGAAAAGCGCCTCCACGTCGACCGCGAGCGCGCGCGTCCCGGCCGGGTTCGATGCGCGCAATGTGAACACGCGGCCGCGCTGCTCGACGACGTACCAGCGGTCCGCGTCGCTCGGGTGCTGCACGAGCTTCACCGGCGACGCGAACAGCTCGCCGCCGAATGCCGGCACGAAGCGAACGGTCGCTGGCGGGGGAGGAGGACCCGGGGCTCCTCCGCCGTCACTTCCGCCGCCGCAGGCGACGATCAATGCCGCAGCGCCCGTCAGCCCGAACCATCCGGCACCTCGCGCTCGCATTGGCTGGCTCCCGACTCTCGCGAGAGTCACGGCACTCACGCACTCGGCCAGTGACGAGCCTCACTCCGCAACGGAGTGCTGCGCGATCCGGTCGCTCACTCGCGCGTGATCTGCAGCCGCCCGATCGAGACGCCGAGATCCCAGCCGCGCCCAGTGCCGCCGAGCGCGAGCGACACCTCGCCCTTGGTCAGCACCTGCCCGCCCGCGGACTTGACTACGCCTGCCGCGGCCTCGGCGGCTGCGTATCCGCCGAGAATCTCGTCGACGCGCGCAACGCTCGAGAACGTGCCCCTACCGTCCTCGATCACGGACTTGCCCACCGTGAACCCGGCGCCGCGGATGCGGAGCTTCACCGGGAACGTCTCGCCGTTCGAGCACGTGACGGTGCCCGCGCCGTTCGCACTGCGGAAGCCGAACGACCAGCCGCGCAGCGTGAACTTCATCTCGCACTCGATCTTGGGCTCGGCAGTCGTGGGCGACGCGAGCGCGACCAGCAGCGTGAGGATCGCCAGGTTGCGCATGCCTGCTCCTACCCGCGCCGCATCTCCGCCACGCGCGGATCGTTCGGCCACATCCACTCGGGCCCGATCACCTGCGCGACGCGCAGCTCGGGCGGAATGTTCTCGACCCCGATCAGCTGGTCGACTGCCTGGTTCCAGTGATAGATGCGCGCTTCCTGATAACTCAGCGGCACGCCGCGGAAGCCGTTCGACTCGACCGACTTCTGGATCCACACGCCGAACTCGGTGTCTTCGCGCAGCACCTGGGCAAGCCGCTCGCCGCCGTTCTCCGTCCACTGATCGGGCTTCGGGAGGTCGCCCCACTCCGGCGCGAACGTGAACGTTTCGAACAAGCACTTGTTCATGCCGATCGGCCAGAACAGCAGCGGCGGCAGCACGTACTGACTCAGCGGCGAAACCCAATTCGGGAACACGTTGTACGAGTGCGTGCACGTGCGCGCGATTTCGCCGACCGTCTCGATCTCGCGATACGGGATGCGCGTGCTGCGCTGGAAGTAGGACTTCTCCTCGCCCTGCGGCCGCGGCGCGATCATGCGGCCGTGTCCGCCCGGGTAGAGCGTGTTGACGTTGCGCCGGTCGTCGAGGATCGGCGCGACGGTGGTCGGGTGGATGCTGCTGACGTGGTAGACCTCGGTGTTCGCCTCCATCGCGATCTTCCAGTTGCAGTCGAGCACCCATGCATGGCGCGCGGCGAGGCGGCACTGGTCGAACTGGAACTCGCTCCACTCGTCGGCGATGGGACCGAGCCACTCGCGCAGCGTCGGAGCGCACTCGTCGAAGTTCACCCATACGAGATTCCCGAATCGCTCGCAGCGAACCGGCTTCAGGCCGCGGCACGACAGATCGAGCCCGCGGAAATCCTCAGGGTTCTTCACCGCGAGCAGCTCGCCCTTCGTGCTGTACGTCCAGGCGTGGTAGCGGCAGACGAGGCGCGGGTGCTTGCCGGGCCGCTTGCCGCTTTGCTCGGTGACGATCGGCGCGCCGCGGTGAGAGCACGTGTTGTAGAAGGCGCGAATCTCTCCGTCTTCCCCGTGCACGAGCAGCACCGGCTGCCCCGCGTTCTCCCAGAGGCGGAAGCAACCGGGCTCCGGCAGCTCGTCGACGTGGGCCGCAAACAGCCACGACTTGCGCCAGATGTGCTCCTGCTCGAGCGCGAAGAAGCGCGGATCCGTGTACCGCCCCGCCGGCAGGTCCGGCAGCACGGGGAATCCCTCGGGCGGCGCCTTGCGCGCCGCCTCGTACTCCATCAGCTCGCGCAGCGTGCGGATCTCGTCGGGCGTCATGTGCATCTCGCTCGTTCGGAGCAGCGCGGCTCAGCGCGTGAGGATGTTCACCCCGCTGATGCCGGGCGCTCCGTAGACGTGCGTGTATCCCACGCGCGGATTGTTAGGTACCTGGCGCTTGCCAGCGTCGCCGCGCAGCTGCACCACGATGTCGTAGACCTGGCGCAGGCCCGAGGCGCCGATCGGCTCGCCGTTCGCGAGGCAGCCGCCATCGGTGTTCACGGGCAAGCGCCCGCCGATCTCGGTCTCGCCCTTCGCCAGCATGTGCTCCTGCTCGCCGTGCTCGCAGAAGCCGTTCTCCGCCATGTGCATGATCTCGGCGCCGGTCTCGGTGTCCTGCAGCTGCGCCACGTTCACGTCCTTGGGTCCGATGCCGGCGATCTCGAACGCGGCCTTCGAGGCGTCCACCGTCGGCCCCGCGCTCCAGTCGAGCGCGAGCGAAGGCGCGAGCACCTCGAAGCTGCCGAAGCGGCGCGAGCGCACGACCGCGGCCTTCAGGAACACGGGCTTCTTCGTGTGCTTGTGCGCCTGATCGCCGCGCGCGAGCAGCAGCGCCACGCCGCCTTCGCCGGGGTTGCAGAACATGAACTGCGTGAGCGGGTACGAGAGCATCGGCGAGGCCAGAATCTCCTCCTCGCTGAGGGGCTTCCTGCGCCACGCGTTCTCGTTCAGCGCGCCGTTGCGGAACGCCTTCGCGGCCACTTTCGCGAGGGCGTTCTGCGAGACGCCGTACTGCTCCATGTAGCGGTTGATCTTCATGCCGAAGAACTGGGTCGTCAGGGCCAGGCCGCTGCCGCCGTACCAATCGACGCCCTTGCCGCCGCTCTCGACCCGGAACGCACCGCGCTCGTGCTTGTCGAAGCCGATCGCGATGCCGAGATCGAAGGCGCCCGAGCGGATCGTGTTGTACGCGCTGAACAGCGCCGAGCCGCCCGTCGCGCAGCCGTTCGCGACGTTGATGAACTGCAGGCCCGTGAGCCCGAGCTGCGAAACCATCGTGTCCGCTGCGCCCGCCGCGGCGCTGCCGCCGAACGCGAACTGCACGTCCTTCCACTCGATGCCCGCGTCCTTGCAGGCGCTGCGCACCGCGTGCGCGCCCTGCTCCATGCCCGACACGCCCTCGTGCCGGCCGAAGGGGTGAATGCCGACTCCGACGATTGCGACGTCCGTCATCTGTTCTCCTTGTTAGGGGTGCTTCGGCTGCGCGCCGCGGCCCCTAAGAAACTGGCGCGAAGGCGTAAGTGACGATCTCGTTGCCGTCCTTGTCCTTGCGGAGCGGCACCGTGACGAGCTCCATCGGGAGCCCCGTTTGCAGCTTCCGCGGATCCGCTTCCGTGAGCCGCGCTTCGACCTTCACTTGGCCCGGCAGCTCGACGTAGCCCACGCCGTAGGGCCTGAACTTCGTCGGGTCGTCCTCTCCCAGATACGGAGGCGCCTTGGGTGGAAAGCCCTGAATCGTCCACGCCCACAGCTTCCCGCGCGTGCCCAGCACGACGCGCTCCATGTCGGTGCCAGTGCAGCGCGCGCAACCCTTCGTGAACGGGAACACGTGGTTGTCGCACGACTTGCAGCGACTGCCGATCAGCCGCGGGCCCTCGGGCGTGAGCGAGAGGATGTCGTCGCGGATCGAGACTTGCGCCATGGGACCTCCGGTCGCGAGGGCGCGAGCCTACCGCGAAGGAACGCGTTCAAGCGAGGGCGATCGGCGTACTCTCGCGGGCGAACCGCGGAGGCCCGATGCCCTACGAGCTCTTGCAGCAGCCGATCCGCATCAACGCCTGCACGATCCCGAACCGGATCGTGCGCACCGCGCACGCCACCGGCTTCTGCCGCGGCGAGATCTCGCCGCGCGTGATCGCCTACCACGAGGCTCGCGCACGCGGCGGCGTCGGCCTCAGCTTCCTCGAGATCGCCGCGGTTCACCCGAGCTCGCCGAGCGGCATCATCGCCTTCCACGACGGCGTGATCGCCGGCTACCGCAAAGTCGCGGACGCGGTTCACGCCCACGGCATGCGCGTGTTCCAGCAGCTCTGGCACGGCGGCTCGAACGGGAATCCGCTCGATGGCGGCGCGTCGTGGGGGCCGTCGTCAGTTCCCGAAGCGCTCGCGGGGAACACGCCGATCCCGATGACCCACGCGATGATCAACGAAGTCGTCGCGGGCTTCGCCGCGGCGGCGCGGCGCTGTCAGCAGGGCGGCATCGACGGCGTCGAGATTCACGGCGCGCACGGCTACCTGCCCTGCCAATTCCTCTCGCCGCTCACGAATCGCCGCACGGACGGCTACGGCGGCTCGCTCGAAAACCGCACGCGCTTTCTGCGCGAGGCGCTCGCCGCGATCCGCGCCGCGGTCGGCCCCGAGTATCCGGTGGGCGTGCGGTTGTCAGGAAGCGAAGGCATCGCCGGTGGGATTCAGCCCGACGAGGCACGCCAGACTGCGGAGATCCTCGAGGCCGCGGGGCTCGTCGACTTCGTGAACGTCTCGCTCGGAAGTTATTACGCCTTCCACAAGTTCATCGGCGCGATGCACGAGCCGCTCGGCTACGAGCTGCCCACGAGCGAGCCCGTCACGAAAGCGGTGCGCGTGCCCACGATCGTGACCGGGCGCGTGATGGACCTGCACGATGCGGAGCAGATCGTGCGCGCCGGCCAGGCCGATCTCGTCTCGATGGTGCGCGCCACGATCGCGGATCCGGAGATCGTCGCGAAGAGCTTCCGCGGCGAGGCGGCGCGCGTGCGGCCGTGCATCAGCTGCAACCAGGGCTGCGTGGGCGGCTTGTTGGGCGCCGCGGGCAGCGTGGGCTGCCTCGTGAACCCCGATGCCGGCCGCGAGGAGAACGCCGCACTCGCGCCCGCGCGGTCTCCGCGGCGCGTTCTCGTCGTCGGCGGCGGCGTGGCCGGCATGGAGGCCGCGCTCACCGCTGCGAGGCGTGGCCACCGCGTGACGCTGTGCGAGGCGGGCACGCAGCTGGGCGGCGTCGCGCAGCTCGCGCGCCGGGCGCCGCATCGCGAGGACATGGTCGTGATCGCGCGCTGGCTCGCGCAGGAGCTCGCGCTGCACGGCGTCGAGGTTCGCCTCGCGACGCCCGTGCACGCGCACGAGATCGCCCCGAGTGATTATGGAGCCGTGATCGTCGCGACCGGCGGCGAGCCGCGGCGCGACGGCCGTTCGCGCCATCTTCCCACCCTCTCGATTCCAGGCGTCGACCTCGCGCACGTCTGCGTGCCCGAAGACGTACTCGCCGGGCGCCGCGGCGAAGGCGCAAAGCGCGCGGTCGTGTACGACGACTACGGCCACGTCTCGGCCGCGTCGATCGCCGAGCACCTCCTCGCTCAGGGGGCGCACGTCACGTTCGTCACCGGGCAATGGTCGCTCGCTTCGGAGCTCGGGCCCTCGCTTCAGTCCGAGCCGTACAACGCGCGGCTGCGCTCGCACGCGGACTTCGCGCTGCACACGCGCACGATCGTGAGTGCGATCTCGCGGGAGGGCGTCGTGCTGCGCGATCTCGACAGCGCGGCCGAGTGCGAAGTCGCTGCGGACCTCGTCGTGTTCGAGACCGGCTCCGCGCCGCGCCGCTCCCTCTACGACGCGCTGGTTGCGCGCGGCATCGAGGTGCACCTCGCTGGGGACGCGCTCGCTGCGCGCGACATGCAGCACGCATTCGCGTCGGGGCGCCGCGCCGGCGCCGCGGTGTGAAGCGCGACAGTCATTCGTCAAATCGCCTCGCGCTGCGGCACGGCGCCCATCCATCTCGGCCCCAGCGTCAAGCTGCCGCCCCGCTGTCCTGGCACTCGGCTTGCGAGGGGAGGCGGCGGAAGGAGACGCCATGGCCCGCTCGATCGCCCTCGTTGTGGCTTCCGCCCTCGCCCTCGCCTCGTGCGCGAAGGAGGAGCCCGCCGCGCCCGAGCCTGCCGCGAGCTCGGCAGCACCGGTCTCGAACATCCCGCCGCTGGACGCGACGAACATCGTCAGCATCGCGTCGGGTTCGCCCGACCACACGACACTCGTGGCCGCGCTGCAGGCAGCGGACTACGTCACGTCCGTCGCGGCGTCCGGCCCGCTCACGGTGTTCGCGCCCACCAACGCCGCATTCGAGGCACTGCCGGCCGGCGCGCTCGACGACTTGCTGAAGCCCGAGAACGCCGACGCGCTGCGCAACGTGCTGAAGTACCACGTCACCACGTCCTCGCTGGGCGCCGCGAGTCTGCAGAACGGCCAGGTGTTAGGCATGGCGAACGGCGGCAAGACCACGATCGCGCGCGACGGCGACGCGCTCTCGATCAACGGCGCGAAAGTGGTCGCCTCGATCCCGGCGTCGAACGGCATGGTGCACGTGATCGACGCGGTCCTCCTGCCGCCCTCGAAGTGACGCTCAGCGCGCGCCGAACTCGAAGCGCACGCGCAGGCCGCCGAAGTAGTTGCGGTCGGGCGCGGGCTCGTAGTAGCGCGAGGTCGCGTCCTCGATGCGGATCTCCTGGAAGTACCGCTCGTCGAAGAGGTTGCTCACGCCTAAGCTCGGCGTGAGCGTCCACTCGCTCAGTGCGATGTCCCAGCCGAACACGAGGCTCGACAGGTCGTACGCCTTCACGCGCGTCGTGCTCAGGTTGTTGGCGTAGAGCGCACCGACGCGGCTCCAGTCCCACTTCGCGAAGAAGCCCGACTCGTGCTCGTAAGCGAGCTCGAGATAGGCCGCGTGCTTCGGCACGCCCGGGAGTCGGTTGCCCTCGGCGAGCGGCACGTTCGGGAACTTCTCGAACTCGAGATCGCTGTACGTGTACGTCCCCGAGAGCGTGAGCCCCGCGAGCAGCTCCGCCGCAACTCCGAGCTCGACACCCTGGCGATCCGTGTCCGCGTTGTTGAAGAACGCTCGGCCCCCGACGTTCGTGATGGTGGTGACCTCGTCTTCCACCTCGATTCGGTAGTAGGTGAGCTCGTACCGCACGCGGTCCGCGAGAACGCCCCGCGCACCCAGCTCGATGCCCTGCCCGGTCTGCGCTGCGACGTTCGCGAAGCCGCCCGCAGTGCCGTTGTCGGCGGGATTCGCGAACTCGGTGAAGGTCGGCGTCTCGAACGACGTGGAGTAGTTCGCAAACAGCGTGAGCGAATCGAGCGCGTCGAAGCTCGCCGCCACGAACGGGCTCACCTCGTCGAACTTCAGCTTCTCCGACTGATCGCCGTTCGCGCCGAAGTGGTCGTCGACTTCGTAGCGAATGCGGTCGTAGCGCAAGCCGCTCTGGACGCGCAGGCGCTCGCCGAGCGCGAGCTCGTGCTGCAGGTAGATGCCGACGTTGCGCGCGATCTCCTCCTGGTCGAAGGCGAGCGCGCCGGGCGATCCATTCACGTTGGGCCAACGCTGGCGATCGTCGGTCATCGCCTCCACGTCGATGCCGATCGTCACGCGACTCTCGAGTCCGAACAGCGGCGTCGAGTTGCTGTACTGCGCGCCGCCGCCCGCGAACACGCGATCGAAGTGCACGACACCGGTGCCGAGCGCAGGGGTGAGCGGAAGCTTCGCGTCGAAGTCGCGCCAGTTCGCGAAGCTGCGCAGGCGCAGCGCGTGCACGTCCCAGTCCTTCTGCCACGTCAGGCCGAGCTTCTGCTCCTTCACCGCCTCGCCCGCGTCGAGCTGCACGTTGCGCAAACGCGCTTGGCGCCGGTCTCTCTGGACTTCCGCCAACGTGAGCCCACCCGAGTCGTCGGCCGTGGGTGAGTCCGCTCCGCGCACGATCAGCTGGCCGATCGAGCCATCCGAGAACTCGTAGCGGAGCTTGGCGCCCCAGGTGCCGTGCTCGACCCGCGAGTGGCCGCGATAGCCCTGATAGTTGAGGTACGACCCGTTCACGAAGTAGTTGAGCTTGCCCGCCTGCCCGCCCGCCTTCAGCGTGTGCCGCTCGAAGCCGTAGTTGCCGAAGCTCACGCGGGCCTCGGCGAACGGAGTCTCCGCGCCGTCCTCCGTGAAGATGTTGATCACGCCGCCGGCCGAGGCGCCGTAGAGCGCGGACGCCGGACCGCGAATCACCTCGACCCGGGAGACGCTCGCGAGGTCGAGATCGTCGAGCGCGGTCTGACCATCCGCCGCAGTCGACGGGATCCCATCGACGCTCACCTCGATTCCGCGCACGCCGAAATTCGCGCGCGCGCCGAAGCCGCGGATCGCGATGCGCAGGTCGCGCGAGAAGTTGTACCGGTTCGAGAAGTAGAGGCCTGGCACGCGCAGCAGCGACTCGTCGAGCGAGAGCATCTGGCGGCGCTGAATCTGATCGAGCGACACGACCGAGACCGCGAGCGGCACCTCGGAGAGGTTCTGCTCGACACGCGAGGCCGTGACCACGATCTCCTCGACCCCCGCGGCGACCGCGCCGGCGGGAGCGAGCGCGCCCGCAACGAGTGCGGCGCATCCAAGACGAGCGGGTGAGAAGCGCAAGCGGGCCCCTTTGTGCTGTGGGGCGGCCACGTTCGCAGAGCTTCCTGCGTTCCGGCAGGCGGCTCACGCAAACCCTCGCCAGATCGCGCTCCACATGAGGCACACTCGCGGCATGGCCACGCGCCCGCTGGCAGGAATCACGGTCGTCGACCTCGGCGGCACAGTCGCCACAGCCGCCTGCGGGCGCCTCTTCGCCGACTTCGGCGCGCGCGTGATCGACCTCGAGCCGCCCGGCGGCTTCGAGACGCGCCGCCTCGCACCGCTCGCGGGCGGCGAGAGCGCCCTGCACGGGCTGCTCTCGCCGAGCAAGGAGAGCGCGATCGTCGCGAGCGAAGCCGACGCGCTGCGCTGGTGTGCCGGCACCGACATCGTGCTCGACTTCGGCCCGCCGCGCATCCGGCACGCGCGGATCCACGAGGCTTCACCTCGCGCGATCGTGGGCGCGCTCTCGTGGCACGGCCTCACGGGGCCGCTCGCGAGCACGGCCGGGAGCGACGCCACGATCGCCGCGCAGGTCGGCTGGATCAAAGGCTTCGGCAAACCCGGCGACACACCGCGCATACCGGCGGGCTTCCCGCTCTCGTTGCTGGGCGGGGTCACCGCATTCATCGCACTCAGCGCCGAGCTGACCGCACGCGAGCTCGGCCGCGCGCGCGCGAACGCCGTGGTCGACGTGTCCGTGCTCGAGTCCGCGATGTGCCTCACCGAGGTCGCGCCGATCGCGTTCTTCGGCTGGGCCGATCTGTTCCTGCGCCTCGGGCTGAACCGCTTCCCGCCGAACTACCCCGCCACGATCTACGCCACGCGCGAGGGCTGGCTCGGCGTGACGGCACTCACGCCGAAGCAGTGGCGCGACCTGTGCGCGCTCTTGGACCTGCCCGAGGCCGCGCGCGACCCGCGCTTCCGCACGTACAACCAGCGCCTCATCCACGGCGACGCCGTCGACGCCGCGCTCGCCCCGGTCTTCCTCACGCGCAGCGCCGACGAGTGGGTGGAGGCAGGCCAGGCGCGCCGCATTCCGCTCACGCGCGTGCACACGCCCGCGCAGCTGCTCGCGAGCCCGCAGCTCGAAGCGCGCGGCAGCCTGCGCGACGTCGCGCTCGCGAGTGGACGCACGCTCCGCGCACCGAGCCAGCCCTTCCGCCTCACGCGCACGCCCGCGCTCGGCGCCGCGCGCGTCGCGAAGCTCGGCGAGTGCGGCGCGCCGCCGTCGCCGCGCACGAGCCCCGTCGGCGCAGCCGAGCAGCGCGCTCCGCTGCGCGAGCCCACGCTGCGCCCCGACTTGTTACGGGGCGTGCGCATCCTCGATCTCACGATGGGCTGGGCGGGACCGCTCGCAGGGCGCCACCTCGCCGATCTCGGCGCGGAGGTGATCAAGATCGAGTCGCGCCAGCGCATCGACTGGTGGCGCGGACCCGAAGTGAGCGAGCGCTTCCTGCGCGAGCGGCTCTACGAGAAGTCCGTCTCGCACAACATGGTGAACCGCAACAAGCTCGGCATCACGCTCGACTTCACCGTGCCGCGCGGGCGCGCAGTGTTCGAGCGGCTGGTCGCCGAGGCCGACGCCGTGATCGAGAACTTCTCGGCGGGCGTGATGGACAAGCTCGGCCTCGGCGAGCGCGAGCTGCTGATGATCAACCCGCGCCTCGCGATCGTGACGATGCCGCCGTTCGGACGCGGCGGGCCGATGCACGAGTTTCGCGCGTACGGCTCCACGGTCGAGCAGGCCTCGGGGCTGCCGCACCAGAACGGCAACCCGGACGAGCCGCCGACCATGTCGCACATCGCACTCGGCGATCCGGTCGCCGGCGTGCACGGCGCCGCGGCCCTCGCGCTCGCGCTGCTGCACGTGAAGCGCACCGGCGAGGGCCAGCTCGTCGACCTCTCCCAGGCCGAGGCCCTGACCAGCCTCGGCGTTCAGGGCGTGGCGCATCAAGCGCTGCTCGGCGAAGCGCCGCCACGGCTCGGCAACCGGCACGCGAGCTACGCGCCGCAGGGGAACTATCGCTGCGCGGGCGAGGACCAGTGGCTGACGCTCACGGTGACGAGCGATGCGCAGTGGCTCGCGCTGCGCGATGCGGTCGGCGACAGCGCGCTGTTCGATCCCGCGCTCGAGGGCGCAGCCGCGCGCCGCGCGGAGCACGAGCGCATCGATGCGGCGATCTCTGCCTGGGCGCTCGCGCGCGAGCGCGACGACGTCGTCGAGATCCTGCGCGCGCGCGGCATCCCCGCCGCCGGGGTTCACGACGTGAACGAGGTGCTGCTGCATCCCCAGCTCGAAGCGCGCGGCTTCTGGCAGTGGATCGAGCGCGAGGTGGTGGGCACGCAGCCGAGCCCGAGCGCGCCGCACCGCACGAGCGATGCGCCGCACGCGATCGAGCTGCCCGCGCCGCTGCTCGGCGAGCACACGCGCGAAGTGCTCGGGACTCTGCTCGCGCTGAGCGGCGCGGAGATGGATGCGCTCGAAGCGGAAGGCGTGATCGGTACGGAGCCGTCGTTCGCGCTCGCCGACGGAGGCCTGTGATGCTGCGTGGACTGAACGCGCCGGTGTTCGAGGCCGACTACGGCGACGACGAGCCCGCGATGCAGAAGTACCGCGAGGCAGGGACGCAGCGCGCGCTCGCGCTCGGCAACCGCGGGCCGATTCGCTTCGCCGCGAACGGCGGCCTCGCGCCGGAGATTCGCGACGCGTACGCGCGCTGCGGCTTCTTCGTCTTCACCGGAGTGCTCGGCGAGGACGAGCTGACCGACCTCGAGCGCGACGTGAACGAGCTGCTCGAGCGCGCACCGGTCGCGAAGGGCGCGCCGCTCGACAAGCACGGCCGCCCCGCACTGAGCAGCGAGTGCAAGGCGCCGAACCTCAGCTGGGTGAAGCCGCTCTCCGACCCGCTCGGCGGAACCGCGGCCGCGCACGGGCGGCATCCCGTGAAGATGAGCGAGCCCGCGCGGCCGGCCGGCGCGCCGGAGCACGTGCTGCAGCTCGTGCTCGGCTCGCTCCAGTTCTCGGAGGCGTGCCTGCGCGTGTACGCGCACCCGGAGTTGTTAGGGGTTGCCGCCGCGATCAACGGCCCGGACTTCACGCCGTTCAACGAGGCGGTGTGGATCAAGCACGCCGGCCTCGGCGGCTCGGTCGCGTGGCACCAGGACGCGTGGACGCACTGGGAGAGCCCCGCGCTCGACGACGACACGCACGGCTTCAACTTCATGGCGCAGCTGTATGGCTGCGACGCCGCGAACGGCCTGTGGGTCGTGCCTGGCTCGCATCACGCGAGGGCCGACATCGTGGCGCTGGCGCGCGCGGCGGGCAGCGACCGCCTGCCCGCCGCGGTGCCCCTCGTGTGCGAGCCCGGCGACGTCGCGATCTGCAGTCGCCAGGTCATCCACGGCTCCTTCGCGAACGTCAGCCAGAAGCCGCGCGTCACGATCAACTTCGGCTTCCACCGCCGCAGCTCCGTGCTCGGCGTGCGCACCGGCGGCGTGCACAACCCCGTCGCCACCTACGACGAGGCCTACATCGCGAGCCGCTCGCGCGTGATCGGCTACGCGATCGACGCGCGCCGCCAGCGCTTCCCGCACGAGCGCGCGTTCGCGTACGCGCCGCACGCGGGGCGCGATAGCGAGTACCGCTGGACGCCCGAGGCGAGGGCGGGCCTGCGCGACTACAACCTGCAGGATCTGGGGATCTGAGGCGCCGGCCCGACGAGGCCTCGCATCAGGGACGTTCCGCAAGAAAGTAAAGAAAGTGTTGCTTTACTTGCTTGCGGAACGTCCCCCCTCTGGGGATCCCGCAGGTCAGTGCCAGACCGTCCCGCCGTCCACGTTGATCGCCTGGCCGGTGATCCAGGCGCCGCGCGGCGAGGCGAGGAAGAGCGTCATTTCGGCGATCTCCCAGCCGTCGCCCGGCGCCCCGAGCGGGATCATCTGCTTCACCATCTGCTGCCACGCCTCGCCGCGGCCCACGTCGTCCATGCGGTAGGTGTCGATCACGCCGGGGCACACCGCGTTCACGCGAATCCTGTGCGGCGCGAGCTCCATCGCGAGCGCGTGGCTGAGCGCGTTGATGCCCGCCTTCGAGGCGGCGTACGCAGCGGTGTTCGCGGGCGCGAGCTTCGAGGCGATCGAGGAGATGTTCACGATGCTGCCGCCCTGCCCCTGTTTGATGAGCTGCCGCGCGGCGGCGCGCGAGAGCAAGAACGTGCCGTCGAGGTTGGTCACGACGACCTGCTTCCACGCCGCGTACGGGAGATCGACGCACGCCACGCGGTCTTCGCCGCGCGCGGCGCCGGCGTTGTTCACCACGATGTCGAGCCGCCCGAGCTCGCGCGCGGTGCGCGCCACGAGCGCGTCGACCGCCGCCTCGTCGCGCACGTCCGACACGAGCGCGAGGCAGCGCGCGCCTTCCGCCCGCACCTCCTCCGCGACGCTCTCGATGTCGCGCCAGCCCGCCTTCTTCTCGTCCTCGGGGTAGCGCTCGGGCGAGCGGCCCGTGCCCGTCACCACGATGTCGGCGCCCGCGCGCGCAAGCAGCCGCGCGATCGGCCGCCCGATGCTGCGCATCCGCCCCGCCCCCGTGACGATCGCCACCTTGCCCGCGAGCTCTCTCTCCATCGCGACGCTCCCTTCATGAAGCGCGGCACGATACGCGAGCGGGTTAGCGTGTTGCGCCATGGCGAACGCGATCAAGTCCGCATGGAAGCAAGGCAACCCGACCCACGGCGCGTGGCTCTCGATCCCGAGCAGCGTCTCCGCCGAGGTCGTGGCGCGCGCGGGCTTCGACTACGTGTGCATCGACATGCAGCACGGCCTCGTCGACTACCGCGACGCCGTGGGGATGCTGCAAGCGATCAACCTCGGCGCGAGCTCGCCGGTGGTGCGCGTGCCGTGGAACGAGCCCGGCATCATCGGCAAGATGCTCGACGCCGGCGCGATGAGCGTGATCGTGCCGATGGTGAATTCGCCCGCCGAGGCGCGCGCGGCCGTCGCGGCCTGCCGCTACGCGCCGCAGGGCGCGCGCTCGTTCGGGCCGCTGCGCGCGTTCATGCAGGAAGGCGGGAGTTATTACGCCACCGCCAACGCGGAGGTCGCCTGCATCCCGATGATCGAGACGAAGCAGGCCGTCGAGAACATCGACGCGATCCTGGACGTGCCCGGAATCGATGCCGTGTACGTCGGCCCCGCGGACCTCTCGATCACGCTCGGCCTCCCGCCCGGCAACAACGACGACCGCCCCGAGTTCGTCGCGGCACTGACTCGCATCGTCGCCGCATGCACCGCGCGCGGCATCGTGCCGGGCATCCACGCGAGCGCGGCGCTCGCCGCGCGCCGGCGCGAGCTGGGCTTCCGCCTGATCACCGTGTCCGCCGACCAGCAGGCGCTCGGCGACGGCGTGCGCGCGGAGCTGAAGCAGGTGCGCGCGGGAGCAGCGAGCGGAGACACGAAGCGCGTCTACTGAGGCGCTGCGCAGCTAGCCGGGCGTCGCCGCCTTCGTGAAGCGCAGCTTCAACGCGAGCGTGCCGAGCATGATCCCCGGCTGATGCTTGATCTCGACGTCGGGCGCGTACTCGAGCGTGTCGATCCGCGCGAACAAGCGCCGCCACGCGATCACCTGCTCGAGGCGCGAGATGCCGGCGCCCGGGCACACGCGCGGGCCCG
This sequence comes from Deltaproteobacteria bacterium, assembly GCA_016875395.1. Classification (NCBI taxonomy): domain Bacteria; kingdom Pseudomonadati; phylum Myxococcota; class Myxococcia; species Deltaproteobacteria bacterium. The sequence goes on from VGRF01000004.1 coordinate 30,032, forward strand.
CGGAGAACGTGAGGTGCTTCGTCACCGCCTTGCGGTCGAGCTGAAGCTCGTTCGCGTTCTCCCATTCCTCGGGGTCGATGTTCGCCGCCGCCCAGCGCAGATGGAGCAGCGAGCCCTTCGGCACCGTCACGCCCTGGAACACCTCGTCCTGCGTCGTGATGCGCGTCGAGAGGCCCTGCGTCGGAGCGCGCAGCCGCATCGCTTCCTCGGTGAAGCCGCGAATCTTCTCGCGGTCGGCCTTCAGCGCACGCCACACGTTCGGCTGCTCGCAGAGCAGCTGCGCCTGCTCCTCGATCGCGTACTGCGTCGTCTCGAGCCCGCCCAGCACCATCGCGTAGACGATGCCGTTGATCTCGATGTCGCTGAGCTTCCGGCCGAGCGCCTGATAAGTCACCTGCGTGAGAAAGCTGATCATGTCGTTCTGCGGATTCGCGCGCTTCTGCTCGACCGCGCGCTGCACGTACTCCTTGAAGCCGTCGAGCCAGGTGAACTGCTCGCGCATCTGCTCGGGCGTGACCTGGTTGCGATGGCTCTTGCCCCAGACGAACGAGGCGACCTGCGCGGTGCCCCACTCGGCGAGCTTCGGGATGTCGGACTCGGGGAAGCCGAGCACGCGCGCCATCACCATCTGCGGCAGCGGGCGTGCGAACTCCGAGATGAACTCGACCTCGCCGCGATCGATGAACTTGTCGATCAGCCGATCCGCGCACTCCGTGACCATCGCCGTGTGCCGCGTCGCGCCCGGCCCGACCCACGGATCCGTGAGCTCCTGCCGGTGCGAGCGCCACAGCTCGATCGACGGCCGCAGCGTCGCCATCGATTCCATCATCGCGTTCGTCATGTCGGGCGTGCGACCGGCCGCGAGGATGCCTTCCACGGCGAACGTGAGCGTCGGCTTGTACCGCACCGGATCGCGCACGACGCGCGCGACATCGTCGTACTTCGTCAGCACGTAGCCGTCGGTGCCAGGTGTGAAGCCATCATCCGGGAGGCGCTGTACCGGCGCCTCCCGGTGAAGGATGTCGTACGCGGCGTACCAGTGTTCCTGCGCGCCGTAGGCGAACAGGTCGACCTCCGTGAGGCGCTCGGGGCGCTTCGCGGGGTGCGACATGTCTACCCAGTGATCGAACGCTCCCATCGCGCGCCTATTCGCCCCCGAACTCGACGCCGACTTCGAAGCCGTACGAGCGCGGGCGCCCGTACATCGTGAAGTTCCAGAGGCCGGCAACCGAGTTCGCCGCGAGCCGCGTGCGCTCGTCGGTGAGGTTCTTCCCCCAAATGGTGAAGAAGTACCGGTCGCCTTCGGGCCGGAACGTGACGTTGGCGTCGATCGTGTCCCACTGACTCATCTGCGTCTTCGGTGAGTTGAAGACCGACATCTGCGCCTTGTGTTGATGGCTGTAGATCAGGTTGTAAGCGAGCGAGCCCCACGGAATCTCGTGCTCGTACGTGCCGGTGATGCCCCACTTGAACTTGGGCGAGAACGGCACGTCGAGATCCGAGAGGTCGTTCCCGTTGAGAACGAACTTCTCGTACTCGTGGTGCAGGTACGCGAAGTTGCCCGAGAACGAGAGCCCGTCGGTCGCCAGCCACGTGCCTTCGAGCTCGATGCCGGTCGCCTGCGACACGCCGGCGTTCACGTTGATCGTCTCCTGGGTCGTCAGGCCGAACGGATCGGTGAAGGGCACCACCTGCGAGCGAATCAGATCCTTGTACTGCGTGAAGAAGACCGCGGCGTTGGTCTGAAGCGTGTTCTCGAGGAACTGCCCCTTGAAGCCGACCTCGACGTTCCAGTTCGTCTCGGAGTCGAACGGGTTGCACGTCGTGAGACTCGAGCACGTCTCCGTGAAGCCGCCGGGGATGAAGCCCGTGGCGAAGCTGACGTAAGCCATGCTCGCGTCCGTCAGGTCGTAATCGAGAACGAAGCGGTACGTCACCTCGCTCCACGAGTCGTCGAAGCGGCTGTTGATGCCGAACGCCGAGTTGGGCAGCGGGATGTCAAACGGCTTCAGGTCCTTGCTGCTGAACCCCACTCCGACGCGCGAGACCGCGTTCGAGCGCGCGTCGAGGCACACGGGCGGCGTGAGCGGGTTGGAATCCGTATCCACGTCCACCGCGTCTTTGGACTGCGTCAGCGCCGTGCACGGGCCGCCCGAGTTCGCGCGGCGGAAGAAGTCCTTCTTGTCCTTCGTCCAGCGCATGCCAGCCGTGATCGACCAGCGCTCGAGGAACTCGAACGTGCCGTCCGCGTAGAACGCGGTCGTCTTGCGATCTTGCGCGGCGCCGCCCATGCCCGGGTCCGTCTGGTAGCTCGTGTCCAGATTGAGGAAGCCATTCGAGTCCACGAGTGGCGCGGGGATGCCGTCGTTTCGGTCGTTGTCGACGAACGTCACGAGGCTCAGCAACCCGACCGTCGCGTACGCGAGCATGTCGGTCTGCTCCCGCGTCCACGAGAAGCCGCCCACCATCGTGAACGGGCCCTCGAAGTTCGTGCTCGCGCGAAGCTCGATCTGCGTGTTGCGCTTCGTGGTGTTGCGCGTCGCGTCGAAGAGCGAAGCGTAGGCCTCACCGGTGTACGTGCTGGCGAGGATCTCCTCCTGATTTCGCCACCCCGTGATCGCCAAGAGCGTGACTTTGTCGAGGTTCAGCGTCTGATGGAGCATGTAGCCCTCGACACTCGTCCGATGGCCGTCCTTGACGCACAGGGCGTCCGAGTTCCCCTCGAAGCACTGGTTGCTGATGCCGGTGCTGAGCACGTCCTTGTGGCCCGCGTCTTGAATCGAGGGGAAGCCGAGCAGCGGGAGCAGCATCGTCGGCTCGCTCTCGTTCACGCCCGGCGGTGAGCCCGAGTCGTCGTCGAGGAAGTCGGCGATGAAGTAGGCCTCGTACATCTCCGAGGGCTGCCAGAGCAGCTTCACCTTGCCGGCGAGGACGTCCGTGTTGTTGAGCTTTTCGCCCGAGCCCACGGTTCGTGTGCTGAAGCCGGGCGGGACCGGAGCAAAGCCGAGCAGCCAAGACGTCGGGAACGTCGAGGTGTCCTTGTCGTTCGTGTAGTAGCCCTCGTCCTTGTCGACGATGCCGGTGACGCGCAGTGCGAGCGTGTCCGTGATCGGGACGTTCACCGCCGCGCGGTACTTCTTGATCGTGGAGCTGCTCGGGCCATCCGAGCCGTTGAACGTGCCGTACTGCAGCTCGAAGTCGGCGCTGAACTCCTCGAGCACGGGGCGCTTCGTCACGATCGAGATCGCGCCGCCGGTCGCGCTCTTGCCGAACAGCGTGCCTTGCGGCCCGCGGTAGATCTCGACGCGCTCGACGTCGAAGAGCTCGACGAACTGCGCCTGCACGTTCGAGAGCGCGAACTCGTCGACGAGCAGCACGACGGAAGAGTCCTGCGTCACGAGGATCGAGTTCTGGCCGGTGCCGCGCACGCCGCCGGCGATCGCGCGGAAGCCGGCGACCTGACCGAGCGCCACGCCGGGGGTCATCTCGCCGAGCGCGAGCACGTCGGTGCGGAACTGGTTGTCGATCATCGCTTCGCTGATCGCGGTGATCGCGATCGGCACGTCCTGCGACACCTGCTGGCGCTTGGTGCCCGTGACGATGATCTCCTCGATCCCCTCGCGCGCGGGCTCAGCCGGCGCGGGCGCGGGAGGCGGAGTCGCCGCCGTGTCTTGCGCGCGTGCGCCCTGCGCGACTCCCGTCGCGAGCAGTGCAGCCAGAACGAGTCGTGATGTCCTCGAAGCCATCGGTCCCCTCGACCAGCTCGGAGCTGTTAGGTCGCTCGCGAGCCTCGATCTCGAGCCGCGTTCTGCACCCGTGCGAACCTCGCGAGGGTCGAGCGCGCGCTTCTTTGCATGCGTTCAAGCGCGTGTACTTTGCAAAAACCGGGAGTCATTTAGCAGGAAAAATCCACAGCAAGTCTAGAAAAGTTCGGATCCCCGGCGCCGCTTGGCAGACCGCGGGGATCGCGTTGACCGCGTGCATCGCGGTTCCGAGCAGGCCGTCCGAGCAGAAGTCGTGCTTCAGCTCGAGGTGCAGGCGGGGCTTGCCTTCGAGCGTGATGGTGTGGTTTCCGCGCGGCCACTCGGGGGCGACCGAGTCGTGCATGCGCCACACCGTCTCGCTGAGCAGCCGCTCCTCGCCGCCCGCGCGGCCGGTCCAGCGGTAGCGCTGCCCAGCGACCGTCCCGCGCTTCACGACGCCGGCCGCGGTCTTCAGATCCTCGCTCGCGAGCGCGGTCTCGAGCGTGCCCTCGACGCGCTCGACGCCGAGGCCGATGCCGTCCGAGACCATCCGCGCGGACTCGCCGAACAGGCCGTCGAGCCAGAACTTCCGCCGCCGGTTCGAGCCCTCGAACTTCTCCGGCGCGGAGCCGAAGCCCATCGCGTCGAACATGATCTCGGGCGAGGGGTAGTACTGGAAGTTCGAGACCTCGCGCAGCTCCACGCGCTCGACGCGCGCCGAGAGCGAGCTCATCAGCAAGGGCAGGAGGTCGCCCATGAAGCCGGGATTGAGCCCGGTCGAGTGGAACGTGCTCTTGCCCGCGCGGCACGCGGCTTCGAGGCGCTCCACGAGCTTCGGCCCGTGGTGCTTCGGGTAGAGGTACCCGACCGCGGTGATCACGTTCTTGCCGCCGGCGAGCAGGCGGCAGATGTCGTCCACGTCCTGCTCGGGGTTGTCGCCGTACACGAGCGACGCGAGCGGCGTGTGAATCACGACCTCCGCGTTCGAGGCGAGCACGGCATCGATGGAGCCGGTGACCTTCACGCCCGTGGGCGCGCGGCCGAGCAGCTCGCCCACGTCCTTGCCGATCTTCGCCGGCGAGTACGCGTGCAGGCCGACGAGCTCGAGCGAGCCGCGGTCGAGACAGGCGTTCGCGGCGTGCTTGCCCACGGTTCCGCTCGCCCATTGGAAGACTCGGTACGTCATGACTCTCTCCTCAATTGTCAGGGGAAGCCGCGCTCAGAACGGCTCGATCAGCGCGCGCATCGCGCTGACGGCTGCGGGATCCGCCTCGCCGCGGTAGCTCGCGTCGACGGCGCGATTGCGCTGGCCCACCAGCTCGCGGAACTCGGCGTGGCTCGAGACGAAGAAGCGGTTCGCGAGGACCGCATCCATCACCTGCGCCGCGAACTGCGCGGGCGTCATGAGCTGCGGCGCCGCCGCGCTCGCAGGCGCAGGCGCGGACGCGGCGCCGCCGCCCAGCGCCGCGGGGCGATTGCGCGCACTCGTCGGGAGTGCGGTCGCGATCACGCCGGGGCAGAGCACCGAGACGCCGACGCCGTGCGGCTTCATGTCCGCGCGCAGCGCTTCGCTGAGGCCGACCACTGCGAACTTCGAGGCGTTGTAGATGCCGAGGTTGCGCATGCCGACGAGCCCGCCGACCGACGCGGTGTTCGCGACGTGCGCCTCGCGGCCGTGGCGCTTCAGCTCGGGGAGGAACGTGGTCAGCCCGTTCACGACGCCGCCGAGATTCACGCCGAGCACCCAATCCCAGTCCTGGTAGGTCACGCGATCGAGCGGGCCGTCGGCGTTCACGCCCGCGTTGTTGAACAGGAGATGCACGGCGCCGAAGCGCGCGAGCGCGGCGTCGCTGGCAGCGGCGAAGGCGGCGCGATCCGTCACGTCGAGGCGCAGCGCCAGCACTTCGGCGCCGCCGCGCGCAACCTGCGCGCGTGCGCGATCGAGCGCAGCGGCCTCGATGTCCGCGATGACGACGCGCGCGCCGCGCTGCGCGAGCGCCTCGGCGAGGCCGAGCCCGATGCCGCTCGCGCCGCCCGTCACGAACGCGACCTTGCCGGCGATGCTCGTCATCGTGCCTCCGCTGCGAGACGCGCGAGGTTGCCGCACTCTCTCGCGCAGCGCGGGACGAATTCGATGAACGCAGAACCCAAAGCGGACTGGACGCACTCGCTCGGGGCGTGGATCGCGCGCGATGTGCTGCTGCTCGCGGCGTTCGTCGCGCTCTGGAGCTTGCTGCGGAGCTGGCACGCCGCGAGCGCGTCGTGGCCGAGCGCAATCGTGCTCGGCGTCGCGAGCTTCGTGTTCGCGTACGCAGCTTGTTACGTCGCGCACGAGTGGGGCCACGAGCTGGGCGCCCGCGCGCTCGGTGCGAGCCCGCCGCGCGGCTCGGCTCGCGGCGTCGTGATGCCACTGTTCGATCCGCGCACGCACACGCGCGCGCAGTTCTTCGGCCTCGCGTTCGGCGGCCAGCTCGGATACGTCGCGATGGCGCTGCTGCTCCTCGCGCTGCTCCAGCCCGAGCTCGGCCTGCGGGTCGCCGCGCTCGCCGGCGTCGCGTTCGTGGTGCAGTCGCTCTACGTCGACAGCGCCGCGCTCATCCCCGCACTGCGCGGCGTCGCGCCCGCCGAAGCGCTGAAGAACGTCACGCCCCAGCTGATCCTGCGGCGCACGGGGATCGCGTGGAGCCTGCTCGCTGCGGTACTCGTGGGCGTTCACTTCACGAGGGGCCTGCCATGAGCTTCGATCCGCTCGCGCGGGAGACCCTCGCCGACCCCGGCCCGCACTGGACGCCGCTGCTGCGCGACGAGCCGGTTCACCACTACGCCAAGTTCGACCCGCCCTTCTACACACTCTCGCGCCACGCCGACGTGAAGGCCGCGCTGCTCGACATCGAGACGTTCTCCAGCGAGTGGGGCCAGGGCCCGCGCTTCACGCCGCCCGGCGGCCTGCTCTCGAATCCGCCCGAGCACACGCGCTTCCGCCGCATCGTGCAGCGCGCGTTCAAGCCGGGACGCATCGAGGCGCTGCGCCCGCGCGCGCAGGAGATCGCGCGCGAGCTGTTAGGGAGCGTGCGCAGCGACGTGCTCGAGCTGCACGACGACTTCGCCTGCCCGCTGCCCGTGATCATGATCAGCGAGATGCTGGGCGTGCCGGCGAGCGAGCGCGAGCAGTTCAAGCGCTGGTCGGACTGCTCGGTCGAGGCGATGGGCATGCCGGACCCGACGCCCCTCGTGGCCGAGCTCGAGGCGCTGCGCCGGTACCTCTACGACGCGATCGTCGATCATCGCGCGCGGCCGCGCGGCGGCGACCTGATCGACACGCTCGTCGAGGCGGTCGAGAACGACGACGGCCTGAACGACGCGCAGATCACCGGCGTCGTCTCTCAGCTGCTCGTCGGCGGCAACGAGACCACGACCTCGCTGATCACGAACATGGTGTGGCGGCTGCTCGAGCGGCCCGCGCTGTGGCGAGCGGTCGTCGCGAATCCGGAGCTCGTGCCCATCGCGCTGGAGGAGAGCCTGCGCTTCGATCCGCCCGTGCTCGGGCTCTGGCGCTCGACCACGCGCGACATCGCGCTGCACGGCGTCACGATTCCGAAGGGCGCGAAGGTGCTGCTCTCCTACGCGGCTGCGAATCGCGACCCGCGCGTGTTCGCGGACCCCGACACGTTCCGCCTCGATCGCTCGCGCAGCGAGCTGGCGGAGCACCTCGCATTCGGCCTCGGCATCCACTTCTGCCTCGGCTCCGCGCTCGCGCGCCTCGAAGCCGAGACCGCGCTGCAGGCGCTCGTCGCGCACTTCCCGAAGCTGTCGCTGATCGACTCAGGCGAGCGCATCACGCCCTTCTTCCTGTGGGGCCGCCGCCACCTCCCCGTGCGGATCGAGCGCTAGCGCGATGTACAAGACCTTCTACTTCCTCGAAGCCGCGGGCGATCCGTTCCGCCCGGACGCTGCGCGCGTCGCAGACGCGAGCACGCCGCGCGCCGCAGGCGTGACGCTCACGCGCGCGCTCGCCGAGCAGATCGACCCGGCCGCGCGCGCGACGTTCGCGGGCGCGCTCGAGCTCTGGCACTTCCGCGCTGCGGACGCGCTCGCACACGCCGAGCGGGGCGCGCTCGAAACGCTGCTCACGCCCGGTGCGCGCCTCGCGGCGGTCGTGACGGGGCTCGCGCGCACCGTGATGCGCACGGCCGACCACTACGGCTCGCGAGGCGTGAAGTGCGTGTTCCCGTTTCAGCGCAAAGAGGGCATGAGCGTCGAGGCGTTCCAGCGCCGCTGGTGGCACGGCCACGGCCCGATCGCGGCGCGCACGGAGAACGCCCTCTTCTACCTGCAGACGCACCCGTTGCCGGAGACGTACGCGATCGCGGCCCCGCGTTTCGACGGCGTGACGGAGCTGCACTGGCACGATCTCGCGACGGCGCGCGCGGCGATGGCCTCCCGCCAGATGCGCGAGGACCAGGGAAATGACGCGCCTCACTTCGCACGGGCCGGGAGCGTTCTAATGTTCGCGGCCAGGGAAGAGACCGTTCGCGAGCCCTAACAGGTCGCGCAAGCACGAGGAGACGTGATGACGAAGAGACCGCGCCCGCTCGACCCGAACACGATGACGCGCTCGCCGGGCGTCACCTACCAGCAGCTGCTCGACGCCGACACGCACCCGGTTCCGCCGGTGCTGCGCCTCCAGTCGCCGATGGACTTCGGCGACGAGGACGTCTCGATCGAGCGCTTCATCTCGCGCGATTGGTTCGACAAAGAGGTGAAGTACCTCTGGAAGCGCGTGTGGCAGTACACCTGCCGCGAGGAAGAGATCCCGGTGCCGGGCGACTACTACAAGTACGACATCGCCGGCATGTCGTTCCTCGTGGTGCGCACGCAGTCCGGCGACGTGAAGGCGTTCCCGAACGCGTGCCTCCACCGCGGGCGCATGCTGAAGGAGTACGACGGCCGCGCCTCCGAGCTGCGCTGCGCGTTCCACGGCTTCTGCTGGGACCTCGATGGGAAGCTGAAGGACATCCCGGCGCGCTGGGACTTCAAGCACCTCGAAGACCGCGAGTTCGGGCTGCCTTCGCTGCCCGTCGGGCGCTGGGGCGGCTTCATCTTCATCAACCCCGACCGCGAGTGCGAGCCGTTCGACGAGTTCATCGCCGACATGCGCTCGCAGTTCGAGCGCTGGAAGCCCGAGACGCTCTACGTCGAGTCGCACACGGCGAAGATCGCGCCGGCGAACTGGAAGATCGCGCAGGAGGCGTTCTGCGAGGCGTACCACGTGAACGGCACGCACCCGCAGATCCTGATGAGCCTCGGCGACACGAATTCGCAGGTGGACGTGTGGCGCAACTGCGCGCGCGTGATCACGCCAGGCGGCACGTTCTCGCCGCTGCTGCTCGACAACCCGCCCACGCAGGAGCAGCAGCTCCGCTACGGCCTCGATCTGCGCGAGGGCGACGAGGTGCCGAAGATTCCGGAGGGCATGAGCGTGCGCGCGTTCCGCGCCGAGCGCGTGCGCGAGATGATTCGACCGCGCGCGGGCAAGCGCGCCGACGAGTACTGCGATGCGGAGCTCGTCGACAGCATCGACTACACGGTGTTCCCGAACTTCCATCCGTGGGGCGCGTTCAACGGCATCGTCTACCGCTTCCGCCCGAACGGCACCGACCACCGCACCTCGATCATGGAGTGCATCATGCTCGCCCCGTTCGAGGGCAAGCGGCCGCCGCCGGCGAAGATCTACTGGCTCGCGCCGGACGAGCCGTGGTCGTCGCGTCTCGGCTTCCTCGGCAAGGTGTTCGAGCAGGACTTCTTCAACATGCCGAAGGTGCAGCTCGGCCTCGAGAGCACGTACAAGCCGGGCGTGTCGCTCGCGAGCTATCAGGAATCGAAGGTGCGCTGGCTCCACCACCGCCTCGGCGAGTTCGTCGAGGAGGGCGAGAAGAAGGAGCGCGCGCGCAAGGAGCAGGCGCGATGAGCGGCGGACTGAAGCACCCGTTCAACGGGGCGCTGTACCTCGCGATGCCCGACGGCAGCGTGCGCGTCGAGCACGACGGGAAGTGGGGGCTGTTCCAGCACGACGGCCAGTGGATCGAAGGCGAGATCCGCGAGGCCGACCCGCAGTTCTGCGGCTGGGTCGCCGCACCGCAGGCGCAGCGGCGCGAGTGGGCCACGCTGAGCTCGGTGCCGCAGGCCGCGAGGCCGCGCTGAGCGAAGGCGCTCCGCCTAACGCACCAAGATCGACTCCTCGCCCCACGGCGCAATGCGCTGGCTGTGGTCTTGGAAGCGCTCGGGCAGCTCATCGACCATGTCGAGCGTCGCGGCGAGGCGACCGAAGCCGACGAAGAACGCGATCGTCATGCCGAGCTCGATGATCTGCGGCTCGCTGAAGTGCTTGCGCAGGCGATCGAACGTGGCGTCGTTCACCGCGAGGTGGTCAGTCGCGAACGCGTCGGCGTAGGCGAGCGCCGCCTTCTCGGCGTCCGTCAGGTCGGGCGCGTCGTACGGCTTCTCGAGCGAGCACACGAGATCTTCCGTGACGCCGTCGGCCACCGCGTCGCGGTAGCGGATCGCCATGCAGCTGCGGCACTGGTTGTGGAACGCGACGCGCAGCCGCACCAGCTCCACGAGCCGCTCGCCGAGCGTGCGATTCAGCTTCAGCGCGCCCGCGAACTGCATCATCCCCTTCGCGAGCGCGGGCCGGTGCGCGAACATGCGCATCAGCCCCTGCTCCAGCGGCGTCGCCGTCTCCGGCCGCGCCATCGCGCGGATCTCGGGATCCCAGTCCTTCGGGTCGAGCTTCGAGATGCGGGTCATCGGGTGCCTCCTCTCCGGCCTGGCCATCGGTGCCTGGCACCGATGGCCAGGCCCCGATTGGCTCAACGCGGTTAGCTAGCGCCGCACGATCGGGTTGTCCGTGGGCTTGTGCTTCAGGTGCGCGTCGCGCCAGCCCTTGAAGCTCTGCAGGATGTGCGGCGGGTCGCCGTGCAGCTCGGTGAAGCCGCCGTTCACGCTGCGCGTGTCGAAGTAGGCGGCGTTAACGTTGTCGGCCCACAGCTCGCACGCATTCACGAAGCCCATGTCGGTCATGCGCTTGCACTCGTCTTCCCAGTCGTGGACGAGGATGCCGCTGTGGTGGAAGCCTTCTTCGCCGCGCTTGTACATGTCGCGGTAGATCGACGGCGTCTCGTCGTGCTGCTGGATGAACTGGATCATGATGTCGCCCGAGTAGCCGAACGCGTACGAGACGTCGGCCTCCTGCTTCGTGCCGCGGTACTGGAAGCGGTCGGTCTTGTGGTGCGGCGCGATCACGAACGGGCCCGCGCAGTAGAGCTTGTGCCACTTCCAGATCGACTCTTCGATGTCGTTCACCAGATAGGCGACTTGGAACGTGGAGTATTTGCCGAACGTGGCCATGCGATCTCCTCGATTGTTAGGACTTCAGCGCGCCGTACACGAGCGCGGCGCTCATGATCGAGATCAGCAGGAACGTGCCTTGCGCTCCGACGAGGCGCGGATAGTTCGCGCCCTCGTAGCTGCCGAGGCCCCACGCGTGCAACACGCGGCACGCGACCAGGCCCACGCCGAACGCGTGCAGAGCGGCGACGCTCGCTCCCTGCAGCTCGAGCAGCAGCAGCAGCACGAGGGCGAGCGGCACGTTCTCGACGAAGTTCGCCTGCACGCGCAGCGCAGCGTCGGGCTTCCATTTCGGCTGCGTCGCCGCGCGCAGGCGCACGAACAGCACGTTGTTCGCGAGCAGCACGGCGAGCAGCCCCAACAAGCCCGCGTAGCACGCGCTGATCGCGCCGTTCATCGCAGCAGCCCCGCGATCGCGGCGAGTGCGCCGCCCACGGCGAGCGTGAGCCCGATGAAGCCGTACTGGTCGATCCAGAACAGACCGAACGCCTCGGGCGTTCCCTTCGGCGCCGTCGGCTGCACCACGCGCCTCAGCGCGCGCGGCGGGCGTCCCACCACGACGATCTGCACGCCGAGCCAGAGCGCGCCGAAGCCGCATGCGACGAGCCAGTCGTTCACTCCGAAGCCCGCCATCTCAGCGCCCCTTGAACTCGGGCTTGCGCTTCTCGACGAACGCGCGCATCGCCTCTTTCGAATCCTCGGTCTGCGCGAGCTGGCCCGTCATCGTCTGCTCGAAGCGGTAGCCGTCGCGCAGGCTCAGCTCTTCGATCGTGTTGAGCGCGTGCTTCGCGAGCTTGATCGCGACGGGACTCTTCGCCGCCACCTCGCGCGCGAGCGCGAGCGCGGTGGGCATCAGCTCCTCCGCCTTCACGTACGCCTCGACCACGCCGAGGCGATACAGCTCGGGCCCGAACACGCGGTGCCCGGTGAGCATCATGCGCCGCAGCCGCGAGTGCGCGAACAAGCGCTGCGCGTGGCGCCCGCCACCTAACAAGCCCACGTCGATCTCCGGCAGGCCGAGGCACGCCGACTCCGCGGCGACGAGCATGTCGCACGACGCCGCGATCGCGAGGCCGCCGCCGAGCGCGGCGCCGTTCAGCGCGCCGATCACCGGCTTCACGCACTCGCGCACGCTGTGATACGCCTCGCGCGCGGCGCGGCTCGTCTGCCAGTGATCGCCCGGCTGCGGCGCGCGCCCGCTGCGGGTCTTGATGTCGGCGCCGGCGCAGAACACCTTGCCCGCGCCCGTCAGCACCGCGACCCGCACGTCGTCGCGATCGGCGATCGCGTCGAACGTCTGCGCCATCTCGAGGAGCACCTGCGCGCTGTGCGCGTTCACGGGGGGATTGTCGATCGTGACGAGCGCGATGAACGGCTCGACGATCTCGCTGCGCACGACACTCGCCATGCTCCCGACTCCTCGCGGCGGACGAGTGTTGCGCAGCACCACCCCGTTTTGCGCGCCGCCTCGCGCGAATCGCATGGCGAGCGGTGTACGGTCGCGCGCGAAGGAGCCCGCGTGCCCGAGTCTTCGCCCGCATTCCGTCGCGGCGCAGCCCTGCGCAGCGCACTGATCGCCGCCGCCGCTGCGCTGGCCGCTTGCAGCACGAGCACCCCTGTCACGGAAGGCGCCGCTCAGCCCGCCGCCCGAGCCGCGGGCGCCGATGGGATGCAGGCGATCGTCGCAGTGCAACAAGCGCGCGAAACGCTCCCCGGCAAGGCGCTCTACGACCAGCACTGCGCGAGCTGCCACAACGGTGCGGTCGCGAAGGCGCCGCATCGCGACATGCTCGGCCTGATGACTCCGGGCAGCGTGCTGCACGCGCTCGACGCGGGCGTCATGAGCGCGCAGGCCTCGATGCTCTCGCCCGCGCAGCGCGCCGAGCTTGCGGAGTACGTGACGGGTCGCTCGCTCGCGGAGGCGGGCCCGAAGCCACTTCCGCGCTGCGGTCCAGAGCGCAGCGGCTTCGACCTCGCGCGGCCGCCCCTCGCTGCGGGCTGGGGCCAAGACCTCGCGAACACGCGCAACATCTCCGCCGCAGCGGGCGCGATCACGCGCGCGAACGCTCCCTCGCTTCGCTTGAAGTGGTCGCTCGCGATTCCGGGCGCGAATCGCATGCGCTCGCAGCCGACGTTCGCGGGCGGCGCGCTGCTCGTCGGCGGCCACGACGGGCGCGTGTATGCGCTCGACGCCGAGACGGGCTGCGTGCGCTGGGAGTTCGTCGCGAGCGGCGAGGTGCGCAGCGGCATCGCCGTCTCACCCTGGCGCGCCGGCGACGCTTCGGCCCAGCCGCGCGCCTACTTCGGCGACGTGCTCGGCAACGTCTACGCGATCGACGCGAAGAGCGGCGCACTCGTGTGGCGCCAGCGCACCGACGACCACCCCAACGCGACGATCACCGGCACGCCCGCGCTGCACGGGGACCGCGTCTACGTGCCGGTGTCTTCGCTCGAGGTCGCGCTCGCGGTGGACCCGAAGTACGAGTGCTGCAAGGCGACAGGCGCGGTGGTCGCCTACGACGCAGCGAGCGGCGCGTTCGCATGGCGCACGCCCACGATCGCCGAGCCCGCCGTCGTGCAGAGCCAGAACAGATCGGGCACGGACATGTACGGCCCCTCGGGCGCCACGATCTGGAACACGCCCACGATCGACGCCGCGCGCGGCCAGCTCACGATCGGCACCGGCGAGAACATGTCCTCGCCGGCGACGCTGACGAGCGACGCGATCATGGCGCTCGACCTCGCGAGCGGCGCGGTGCGCTGGAGTTATCAGGGCACCGCGAACGACGTGTGGAACACGGCCTGCGACACCGCGACGCCCGACAGCTGCCCCCCCGAGAAGGGACCGGACTTCGACTTCGGCGCGGGCTCGCTGCTCTTCACCGCGGCGAGCGGGAAACAGCTCGTCGTCGCCGGCCAGAAGTCCGGCGACGTCCACGCGCTCGACCCGGACACCGGCGCCCTCGTGTGGAAGACCAAAGTCGGCCGCGGCGGGATCCAAGGCGGCGTGCACTTTGGGCTCGCCGCGGATGGGAGCACGATCTACGTGCCGATCACGGACATGGCCGACGGCCGCGTCTACGACTCGCCCTCGCGCCCCGGCCTGCACGCGCTCGACGCGCTCACCGGCCAGCCGCGCTGGTACTCGCCGGCGCCGACCGACGTGTGCGGCGAGCGCAAGTTCTGCCACCCCGGCGTGTCGCAGGCGATCACGGTGCTCGGCGACGTCGTCGCCGCAGGCGCGATGGATGGCGTGATTCGCCTGCACGACGCGAACACCGGTGAAGTCGTGTGGAGCTACGACACCACGGCCGAGCACACCACGCTGAGCGGCGACAGCGCGCGCGGCGGCTCGCTCGGCGGCGGCGCCGCCCCGGTCGCGCAGGGCGGCGTGCTCGTCGTTTCGTCGGGCTACGGCATCTACAACCACATGCCCGGCAACCTGCTGCTCGCGTTCACGGTCGCCCCCTAACAACCGGCGAAGGAGTCGCGCGTGGGCATCCTCGACAACTTCCGCCTCGACGGAAAGGTCGCTGTCGTCACCGGCGCGGGAAAAGGCATCGGCCGCGGCATCGCGATCGCGCTGGCGGAGTGCGGCGCCGACGTGGCGCTCGCAGCGCGCCGCAAAGCCGATCTCGAGGAAGTCGCGAAGCAGATCGAACAGCGCGGCCGGCGCGCCGCCGTCATCCCGACCGACGTGCTCGACTTCCCGGCCATCGATCGACTGGCCGACGAGGCGGAGAAACGGCTCGGCGCGCTCTCGATCTGGGTGAACAACGCGGGCGGCAACCTCGATCGCCAGGTGCACGCGCTCGCCGAGACGACCGAAGCGAACTGGGACACGCTGATCGACCTCAACCTGAAGACGCTCTGGTGGGGCACGAAGGCGGCAGCGCGCAAGTTCGGCACGCGCGGCGGGCGCGTCATCAACATCGCGTCGGTCGCGGGCCTCGGGCCGTCGCCCGGCTTCGGGCCCTACGGCGCGGCGCGTGCGGGCGTGATGCAGATGACCCGTACGCTCGCGGTCGAGCTCGCGCCGCGCGGCATCCGCGTCAACGCGATCGCACCGGGCGTGGTCGTGACGGAGATGCTGCTCGAGACGATGCACGTCGACGCAGCGACCGCGCAGAAGATGGGCGCGCAGATTCCGGCGGGCCGCACCGGCGTGCCCGAAGACATCGCGGCGGCGGCGGTCTTTCTCGCCGCGCCGGCGAGCGAGTGGACGACGGGCCAAACCATCGTCGTGAGTGGAGGACAGTGATGGCATTCCTCGAAGGCAAGGTCGCACTGGTTACGGGCGCTGCGGTCGGGATCGGCAACGCGATCGCGCGCGCGCTGCACGCCGAGGGCGCGCGGCTCTCCTTGTGCGACGTGCGCGACGAAGTGATGGACCTCGCGAAGGAGCTCGGAGCGCTCGGCACGAAGGCGAACGTCTCGCAGCCCGCCGACGTGAAGCGCGTGGTCGACGCGACGCTGCGCAAGCTCGGCGGCATCGACGTGCTCGTGAACAACGCCGGCGTGTGGGCGGGCTCGCTGCCCACGGACGACCTCGAGAAGACGAAGCGCGACTACGACTACCTCGTGGGCGTGAACCTGAAGGGCTCGTTCCTGTTCGGCCGCGCGGTGATCCCGCACCTGATCGCGCGCGGCGGCGGCGACATCATCAACGTGTGCACGGACCACGTGCAGACCTGCGGCTCGCCGTTCGAGCTGACGCACGACGACGCGCCCGCCTGCCCGTTCAAGGACATCGCGCCGCGCCCGACCGGCGGCGGTCCGGGCATGGACCTCTACGACGCGAGCAAGTGGGGCCAGCTCGGGCTCACCTTCGCGTGGGCGCAAGCGCTGGCGCCGCACCACATCCGCGTCAACGCGCTCTGCATGGGCGCGACCGACTCGTACATGCTGCGCGGCTTCCACAACCACAACCCCGCGCCCGAAGAAGTCGCGCGCTGGATGAAGGCTTCGGACATCGCGCGGCTGATGCTCGACCTGATGCGCGACGGCCGAACCGGCGACTACATCGGCGCCGCGGTGGGGCACCCCATCGTGCTGCCCGCGCGCCGCGCCAACCCCTACGTGATCTCGGGAGCGCACTGATGTCGCTCAAAGGACGCAGCGCAATCGTTACGGGCGCCGCGCAAGGCCTCGGCCGCGCCTTCGCCGCGGCGCTGGCGCGCGCGGGCGCGAACGTGCTCGCGTGCGACGTGCAGCGCGAGGTGCTCGGGGTCGCGGCGGGGCTGAAGGGTGCGGGCAAGGCGGTGGGCCTCGTCGCGGACGTGTCGAAGGAAGCCGGCGTGCTGCGCATCGTCGATACGGCGCGCACGAGCTTCGGGCGCATCGACACGCTCGTGAACAACGCGGGCGTGTGGCGCCGCACGCCGGTCACCGACTCGCTCGAAAAAGCGCTCGACGACTGGGACTTCGTGATGGACACGAACCTGCGCGGCGTGCTGCTGCTCTCGCGCGCGTGCGTGCCGCACATCGTCGCCGCGGGAGGCGGCGACATCGTGCACATCAGCACGTACTACGTGCTGCCCGCGAAGGGACCCGGCACGAACTCGCCGGAGACCGACCTCTACAACGCTTCGAAGTGGGCGCTGAACGGCTTCACGCAGGCGTGGGCGCGCGTGCTCGAGCCGAAGAAGGTGCGCGTGAACGCGCTCTGCATGGGCGCGACCGACACGGCGATGCTGCGCGGCCTCTGGGACGGGAGCCCGCCCGCGGAGCTCGCGCGCACGTGGATGAAGCCCGCACAGATCGCGCAGCATCTGATCGATTTGCTCGAAGAAGGGCCGAGTGGGCGCACGGGCGAGAACATCGGCGCGTGGGTCGGGCACCCGGTCGAGCTCGGGCCGCGCAAGCCTGCGCATCGCAGCGTGACCGGGTGAGGCGACCCTAACAAGCCGAGGCTCCGATGACGCGTTACGTGATCGGCCCGGACGTCGCGCTGCTCCTCGCAGAACGCGAGGCGAAGCTCTCCGCGAGCCAGCGGCTGCTCGCGCCGACGCTGCTGCGCTCCGAGGTGCTGGCGCGACTCTACGAGTCGGTTCAGCGCGGAAAGCTGTCGCGCAAGGACGCCGAGCGCCGCCTCGATCACCTGCGCGGGCTCCGCATCCGCCTGCTCGGCGACCGCGTGCTGCAGCGCGTGGCGTGGGAGATCGCCGAGACGCTCCGGTGGAAGGACACGCTCGCGGCCGAGTACCTCGCGCTCACGCGGCTGCAAGCCGACGCGTTCGTCACGCTCGATGCGAAGCTCGCGAAGACTGCCGCGCGCGTGGTGAGGGTCGCGTCTGCCGAGGAGCTGTTGGGTCGCGTCAAGCGTCCGGAGTCAGCGTGACGTCGAGAGCCATCCTCACCGCCCGGAGCGACGATCCGTTAGATCTCGCTGCCGCTCAGCGCGCGCTCGTCACCGAGCGCACCGCCGCCGCGATCTTCTCCGGGTCGGGATAGAGCACGTGCTCGAGCGCGGGGCTGTACGGGATCTGCACGTCGGGCGTGCACACGCGCCGGATCGGCGCCTTCAGCGCGTCGAAGCACTCCTCGGCGACGAGCGCCGCGATCTCCGCGGCAAAGCTCCCGGTCTTGTGCCCGGGGTCCGCGATCACGAGGCGCCCGGTCTTCGCGACGGAGCGGAACACCGCGTCGCGATCGAACGGCACGAGCGTGCGCGGGTCGATCAGCTCCGCGCTGACGCCCTCGCCCGCCAGCTTCTCCGCCGCGCGCAGCGCATGCCCGACACACGCAGCGAGTGCCACGATCGTGACGTCGCGCCCCTCGCGCCGAATCGCCGCGCGGCCGAGTGGCACGGGGGCGTCGCCCCCGGGCACCGGCCCGCGCTCCGCGAACAAGTTGCGGTCTTCGAAGATCAGCACCGGATCGTCGTCGCGCACCGCGCTCAGCAACAAGCCCTTCGCATCTGCTGGCGTCGCAGGGAGCGCGACCTTGAGGCCCGGCGTGTTGGTGAACAGCGCGTAGGGCCGGTCCGAGTGGTGCGCCGCCATGTTTTGCGCGTACCACATGCCCGCGCGGAACACGACCGGCACGCGCCGCTGCCAGCCGAACATGCCGGCAGCCTTGCCTGCCTGATTGATGATCTGATCGAACGCGACGTAGGCGAAGCTCGAGATCACGAGGTCGACGATCGGTCTGAGCCCGGTGAGCGCGGCACCGACCGACATGCCCACGAAGCCGCTCTCGGAGATCGGCGTGCTCCAGATGCGGTTCTTCGCGTACGCCGCATACGGCGCGCCGGGCGTCGCCATCAGCCCGAGGTCTTCGCCGATCAGGATCACGCGCGGGTCGCTCGCGAGCGCGATCAGCTGCGCTTCGTGAATCGCCTCGACGTAGCCGACTTCGCGGGTGCTCATCGCGCCGCCTCGCTCGCGAACGCGGGCCGCGTCGCCTCGCCGATGTCGGGGAACGCGCTCGCCTCCGCGAAGCGCACCGCGTCCTCGACCTCGCGTTCCACCTCGGCTTCGAGCCTCGCGAGCGCGGCTTCGCTCGCCGCGCCATCCCGTAACAAGCGCGCGCGAGACAGCGCGACCGGATCGCGCTCGCGCCAGCGCGCGATCTCCTCTCGTGCGCGGTAGTGCCCGGGCATGCCCGCGCCCTCGGCGTGCTCGCAGTAGCGGTACGTCTTCGCCTCCACGAGCGACGGCCCATCGCCGCGCCGCGCGCGCGCTACCGCGTGCTGCACGACCTCGGCGACCGCGATCACGTCCTGCCCGTCCACGACGACGCCGGGGATGCCGTAGCCCGCCGCGCGCGCCGAGATGTCCGCCACCGAGGTCGTGGCCGCGGCGGACGTCGTGGCGGCGTAGCCGTTGTTCTCGCAGAAGAAGATCGCGGGCAGCTTCCAGATCGCGGCGAGGTTGAGCGACTCGTGGAACGTGCCGTGGTTGCTCGCGCCGTCGCCGAAGAACGTGAGCGCGACCTGATCCGTGCCGCGCACGCGCGACGAGAGCGCCGCGCCCACCGCGATCGGCAGGCCCGCGCCGACGATGCCGGATTCGCCGAGGCTGCCCACCGAGAAGTCGGCGAGATGCATCGAGCCGCCGCGCCCGCCGCACACACCCGTCTTCTTCCCGAGCAGCTCGGCGAACAGCGGCGCAAGCGCGGCGCCTTTCGCGATGGGATGCCCGTGCGAGCGGTGGTTGCCCGTCATCCAATCGTCGTCGCGCAGCGGAGCGCACGCGCCCACGCACGCCGCCTCGTGCCCGATGCTCGGGTGCAGCGGCCCGGGAATCGCGCCGGCTTTCTGCAACTCGAGCGCGCGCTCCTCGAAGCGCCGGATCCGCAGCACCCGGCGGTGCAACTCCATCACGTCGAAGCGCGCCATCACTCCTCCACCAGCGCGAGCGCCTGCGACGGGCACACCTCGATTGCTTGCTCCGCCTCGAGTTTCTGCTGCGGCGTCGCGATCTCGGTCGCCAGGACGCGCGGGAAGCCGTCATCCCCTGCAGCGAGGATGTCGGGGTGGTTGTAGTAACACTCGCCCGCCTTGTAACAGCGGCGCGTGTCGACTCTCAGACGCAAGGCCATGACGCGCTCCGCTGGTTAGGCGTCGTACTCGATCCACAGCTCGCGCGGCGAACGGAAGCCGCCCGAGTCGATCGAGGGCGCGACGATGCCTTCATGCTGCGCGTGCTTCGGACGCGGGCTCTTCAGCGCCTCGGCGAGCTTCGTGCACGCGATCACCGTCTCCTGCCGCGCCATCGCGTAGCCCATGCAGAAGTGTTGGCCGATGCCGAAGCCGAGGTGGCCGTTCTTGCCGTCGAGGTACTTGCCCGAGCGGTTCTCGCGGCCCATGTGCAGATCGTCGCGGTGGATGTCGAACGTGTCGGGCGCCTTGAACGCGCGCTCGTCGCGATTCCCGGCGCCGAGATAGAGCGTGATGCTCGCGCGTTCAGGAATGACCTTGCCGTGCAGCTCGATCTCGCGCGTCGTGCGGCGGAACTGCATGTGCACGACGGGGTCGTACCGCATCATCTCGCTGAACACGTTGCTCCAGAGCGACGGATCCTTCTTCACGTCCTCGAACTGGTCCGGCCGCGTGTAGAGCATGTGGAACCACATGTTCGCGATCGCCTTGTCCGTGGTGTCGCCGCCCGCGGCCAAGAGCAACGCGACGAACCCCTTGATCTCGGCGTCGCTCATGCGCACGCCGTTCTGGTCCGCGGCGATGATGCGCGAGAGCAGGTCCTCGCCGGGCCGCGCGCGGCGTTCCTCGATCAGCGGCGTCAGGTACTCCCACATCTCGTTGCGCGCCTGGATGCCGCGCGCGAGGTGAATGCCGCCGAAGCCGAGGCCGGCGATCAGCGCCTGATACCAGCCGACGAAGCGGTCCTCGTCTTGGCGCGGCAGGCCGAGCATGTTCGAGATCACGCGGATCGGGAACTGGTGCGTGAACTCCTCCACCAGCTCCACCTCGCCGCGACCCAACAGTTTGTCGATCAGCTCGCCGGCGATCTTCTCGATCACCGGGATGAACACGTCGAGCCGATTCCCGACGAACTGGCCCGCCACGACGTTGCGCAGGAAGCGGTGCTGTGGGCTGTTGCCGTACTCGAGGATGTTCGGCCCGAACACGTGCTCGGCGCCGAACTTGTAGGGGCCACCCGGCTTGTGGATCGCGCGGTCGTAGCCGTCGTTGTCCTGGAACGCGGCGACCACGTCGTGGTAGCGGCTGATGATCCAGCGGTTGTGGAAGCGGTCGTGATAGGCGGGATGGTCGTCGCGCAGCCGCTTGTAGATCGGGAACGGATCGCGCTGGAACGCCGCCGAGTCGAACTCGCGCGGGTCGATCGCCTTCGCGAGGAACTCTTCCATCGAGCCCATGGCTGCCTCCTTGTTAGGCGCGGAACGTCACCGGCAGATGCCAGCACGTGTGCATCTCGCCGAGACCGAGGGACTGCAGGCGCGGCGCGGCGCCCGGCGCGAGGCGCAGCTCGCGCAGCGCGTCGAGCAGCACGTTGCTCGCGGTGACCGCGGCGTCGCGCGTGAGCGCGTAGCGCGAGCGCGGGCGGTCTTCGGGGAGCGCGGGATGCTTCGAGGGCGGCCCGAGCGCGAACGCGATGCCCGACGCGAGGCCGTCGGCGCGGTACATGCCGCGCGGCTCGCGCTGGGTGAGGTCCTTGCGTCCCACGACGAACGAGTCGGGGTCGCTGAACACGCGCGGGTCGCGATTGCCTGCGGCTGCGACGCACACGATCAGCGCGCCCTCCGGAAACACCTGCCCGAAGCGCTCCACCTCGTGCTTCGCGAAGCGCTTCGCGCTGAGCACCGGCGCCGAGTGCCGCATCGCCTCCAGCACCGCGAGCTTCAGCAGGCGCGCCTCCGGGCGGCGATTGCCCTCGACGCGCGCGAGCTGCTCGGGATGCGTGAGCAAGAGGAACCACAGATTCGCGAGCGTGCCGTGGAGCGTCTCGTGATCGCACTCGAGCAGCGTGGCAGTGAGGTCCTCCGCGGTCGCCGGCCCCTCTGCGAGCTCGAGCTGCGCCGCGACCGAGATGAAGTCGTCGCCGGGATTGCTGCGGCGCTTCGCGAGCAGCGGAGCGAAGTACGCCGTCAGCTCCGCGAACGCCTGCTTGCCCGCGAGATCACTCACCGCGCTCGCGTGAACGCCGCGCTGCATGCGCACGCTGCGCTCCACGAACGCGCCGCGATCCGCCTCGTGGATGCCCCACGCGCGCACGAGCAGCTCGAGCGGAAGCCGCGCGGCGAGCTCGCGCGCGAGGTCGGCGCTGCCGCGCGCTGCGAACGCCGACACGAGCTCGCGCACGATGCGCGGCGTCTCCTCGTCGAGTACGCGCGCCTCGTGCTGCAGCCACGCGAGCTCGCCGCGCAGATCGCGCCCGACCTGATCGAGTCCGTAGAACCAGCGCTTCGGGCGCGTCTCGTAGTTCGCGTCGTCGACGAAGATCGAGGTCGCGTCGTCGTAGCGCGTGATCCAGTACGCGTTGCCGACCCAATCGCGATAGCACGGGTAGTTCTCGCGCAGCGTCGTGAACGGCGTGTACGGGTCGACGAGAAAGTCGGGCGAGATCAGCGCGCCCGGCCGCAGCTTCGCGGTCGACTCGCCAACGCGGCGGCGCTGGTGGATCTCGTACGTGCGAAACACCTGCGCACCCGGCTTTCGGCGCGTGATCGCGACGCCGTTGCGGCCGACCGTCGTGTCCGTTTGCTGCTCGCTCATCGCTCGCTCACGCGCGGTCGTAGTCGAGCCATAGCTCGCGGATCGCGCCGAGCCCGATCGGCGCGAGGCTCACGCCGTCGATGTCCTTGGGCATGCGCGCGGTGTTGATGCGCACGTTCTTCAGCGTCGGCAGCAGAATCTGCGAGCCCGTCACCGACTCTTGGTGCGAGATCCACGCGCCGGGGCAGAGATGCGGCCCCACGCCGAACGCCATGTGATTCGAGCGCCCGTCCTTGCGGTAGCCGCTGCGCAGGATCTTGCCCGTGTAGAGGTCGCGTCGCGCGATGTCGAAGCGCTCGGGGTCGGCGAACACGCGATCGTCGTGATTCGCGGAGACATCGACCATGTTCACGAGCGAGCCGGCCGGGATGCGCACGCCATGCATCTCGACGTCGAACGTGTTGTGCCGGGGCTGGCCGCCGATCGAGGTCGAGTGGCGCAGGGTCTCGTGGAAGGCGGCGTCCCAGAGCGACTCGTCCGCGCGCAGCCGCGCGAACTGATCGGGGTGCTGCAGCAGCAAGTACCACATGTTGAGGATCGCCCCGCGCGTGGTCTCGCCGCCGCCGCCCACGATCAGCGCGATGTTCGAGGTGATCTCCTCGGTCGAGAGGTAATCGCCATCGAGCTGCGACTCGCACAGCTTCGAGATGATGTCCTTGCCGAGCGGGTTGCCCGCCTCGTCGTACAGGTACGTCGGCTTCACGCGGCGCTGCTCGACGATGCCCTCGACGTAGTCCTCGAGGTGCTGACGCGCTTCGAGGCCCTTCTGCTGCGTCTCGGAGCCGCCGAGCCCGAGCATCATCGAGTTGTACCAGTAGAAGAACGCGTCGCTGGCTTCTTCCGGGAAACCGAGCACCTGGCACACCACGCGGATCGGGAACTCGTTCGCGAACGCGCGGCCGAGCTCCACCGTGCGGGTTCCGTCCGCGTGGTCGATCACGTGATCGGCCTTCGCAGCGTCCCAGGCCGCGATCATCTTCTGCGCGAGGCTGCGAATCGCCGGGATTCTGTTCTGCAGCGACTGGCCGACGAGGTGCTGGCCGTAGAGATTCCGCCGCCGGCGATGCTCGACGCCCGAGAGCTCGAGCTGGGTGTTCCCGAGCACGCCGCTCGAGCTGCCCTTCGGGATCGTGTTCCAGCCCTCGTCGTCGAAATAACAACTCGTGATGTCGTCGTAGCGCGTGACGTAATAACAGTTGTGCAGCTTGTCGTAGTAGACGGGGTAATGGTCGCGCAGGATCCGGTAGTACGGGTACGGGTTCCGCGCGAATTCGGGCGTGTCGAAGATGCGCGGGTCGACGAGCGGCGTGCCGTCCGGCGCGTGCCCCATGTCCACGGCTTGGCCGAGGGGCATCAGCGGAAAGCGGCGCGGCGCGGGCGGGCTCGCCGCGACCGCGCGCGACTGCTCGGCGAGGAACGAGTCGATCGAAGTGGCCATGCGCGACCTCCCACGCGTTGCGAACGAAGCGTACCGCGCGCGATGCTGCGTTAAACCGCGTGCAAACGCATGGGGAGAGACGCATGACCCTCGACCAACTGCTCGAGATCGAAGAAATCCGCCAGCTGCGCGTGCTCTACTCGCACTACTTCGACGGCAAGCAATTGGCGGGCCTCGTCGACCTGTTCACCGACGACGCCGTGTGCGAGTTCGGCCCCGACTACGGCGGCGACTGGGTCGGCAAGCCGCAGATTCGCGAGAACTACGCCAAGTACCTCGCGAGCGAAGGTCCCGAGCACGGCGTGATGCACGCCGTCACGAACCACAGCGTGCGTGTCGTGGACGCGACGACCGCGCTCGGGCGCTCGTACCTGCTCGACCTGCGCACGACGGAAGGCGTGGAGAACCCGCTGATTCTGTTCGGCGTGTACGACGACCTCTACAAGAAGGTCGGCGGCGCCTGGAAGATCCACCGCACGCGCATCGACTTCCTGTGGCCGAAGCGCAGCTACGTCGGGCCGCGCAAGATCTGAAACGAGGGCGAGCGGGGTTCGAAGAGTGGCCTCGGTGCAGCGGGACTCTGAGATGGAGCGCAGCAGATGACGTTCGTGATCGCCTCCGCGTGCGTGGACGTGAAGGACAAGTCCTGCATCGAGGTATGCCCGGTGAACTGCATCTACACGGACCCGGACGACCGCATGTGCTTCATCCACCCGACCGAGTGCATCGACTGCGGCGTGTGCGAGTCCGCTTGCCCGGTGCAGGCAATCTTCCCGGGGAACGCGGTGCCGAGCGAAAGCAGCGAGTACACCGCGCTGAACGCGCTCTGGTTCGAGGACAAGAGCGCCGCGCGCGCAACGGTGAACAAGCTGAAGCCCAGCACCTAACAGCTCGGAGAGAACCGTGGCCAGCCTCGAAGATCGCGTGCGCGTGCTCGAAGACGTCGAGGCGATCCGCAAGCTGAAGGCGCGCTACTGCGCCGCCTGCGACGACAACCACAACGCGGAAACGCTCGGCACGCTGTTCGCGGAAGACGCGACCTGGGAAGCGTCGAGCATGGGGCTCGCGTCCGGGCGCAAGGCGATTCAGGAAAAGCTCGGCGCGGTGGGCGCGAGCGGACGCATCCGCAACTCCGCGCACCATGCGATCAATCCCATCATCGAGGTCGATGGCGACCGAGCGACGGGCCACTGGCGTCTGATCATGCTCTACACCGCGAACGAGGCGAACGGCACAACGCAGTGGCTGCGCATCATCGGCTGGTATCGCGAGCGCTACGTGCGCGTGCGCGGTGAGTGGCAGTTCCAGAGCCTCTACTGCCAGGTCGAGGAGCACGCGCCCTACGCGCTCGCGCCCGACCAGAGCGGAATCGGGGGCTGAGCGTGCGCAAGCTCCACGGCCCGGCGACGTCGCCGTTCGTGCGCAAAGCCTGGATCTTTCTGCGCGAGAAGGGCCTCGACTTCGATCACCGCCAGCTCGATCCGCTCGCGAAGACGCCGCGCTTCCTCGCGATGAACCCGCTCGGGCGCGTGCCGATCCTCGAGGAGAGCGACGGCCACCTGATCTCCGACTCGAGCGTGATCTGCGACTACGTCGAGCGCATCCACCCGGCGCCCGCGCTCTATCCCGCGCAGCCTCGCGAGCGGGCGCGCGCGCTCTGGCTCGAGGAGTACGGCGACACGGCGCTGGTCGCGGTGTGCGCGCGCGTGTTCTGGATGCACGTGATCATTCCCGTGCGCACGGGCAAGCCCGTCGACCTCGCGGAGGTCGCGAAGTTCGTGCACGAGGCGTTCCCCGGTGCGCTCGACTACCTGGAGACGATCGCGCCCGAGCGCGGCTGGTTGTTAGGCGACGCGTTCGGCATCGCGGACATCGCCCTGCTCTCGCCCGTGCGTCTGCTCGACCTCGCCGGCGCGCCGCTCGACGCCGCGCGCTGGCCCAAGTTCGCAGCGTGGTACCGCCGCGCGATCGCGCGGCCGTCGGCGCTCAGCATCGTGGAAGCCGAGGTCGCGGCGACCGAAGTGTTCCGCACGACGGGGAACGCGCCTACCTGAGCACCGGCTAGCTCGCGTCGAACTCCGCGAGCAGCGCGTCGGGGCGCTCCGTGAACTCGAGCTGCGTGCCGAGCATGCGCCCCGCTCCCGCCGCCCGCTTCGGCTGCTGCGTGAAGCAGCGATTCGTCGGCTGGCCGTCGAGCGCGCCGGCGTTCGGCACCGAGTCGAGCACGAACAACCTGCAGCGCGCGATCATGCACGCGCGCCGTAACAACACGGCCGCCTCGAACAGCTCGGGTGAGAGGTTCGCCTCGGCCCAGCCGAGGAACTTCCCGACGAGCGGCACGCCTGAGAAAGGCGCCGGCCCGCGAATCGCGCCGTCGGCGATGTCCCAGGCGAGGAGCGGCACGCCGTCCTTCGCGAGCGTGACGCGCGTCGGGCCGCGGATCGGCTCCGGCACCGCGATGTCGTACCGAGCGCTTGCTTCGCCGCGCGCCGCGTAGGCCATCGCGATACCCGCGAGGTCGTAGAGATCGGTGCAGTGCTGGCGCGGGCCGCCGAGCGCGCCGACTGCGGTGATGCGCGGCTCGAGCTTCGCGCCGACCAGCGCGCTCAGCTCCGCGGGCGCATCGCTGCACGTGCTCCACGGGAACCGCACGCCGCGTCCCTCGATCGCGCTGACGCGCGCGCCGTCGTGGCGGATGCGCACCTCGAAGTGATGCGGGTCGCCCTCGAGCGCAGCGCGCGCGGAATCTCCGCGCGCCTCCACGCGAATGCGCCGCCGATAGACGCCTGCCATCAGCTCGCGTGGTGCTCGAGGATCTCGATCGGGTAGCCGTCGGGATCCTTCACGAACGCAGCGGTCACGGGCCAGCGATCGAGCCGCTGCGGTGCCGAGACGGGCTCGGCGCCGCCCGCGAGCGCGCGCTCGTAGAGGGCGCGGCAGTCGTCGGTCGCGAGATAGAGCTTCCAGAGCGCGTCGCCGTGTTGAATCGCGCCGCGCTGATCGTGCCGCCACGCGAGCTGGATGCGGTTGCCGCTCGCGCCCGCGAGCACGACCTCGCTCACGTTCGGGATCTCGATGCGATGCGTGACCGCGAGGCCGAGGCCGTTCTCTTAGAAACGCACCGAGCGCTCGAGGTCGCTCACGTGGATGCAGAACTGGTCGACGCTCGTCTTCACGCGCGCGCCCCTTCCCAGAAGCCGTGGAAGCCATACGGCTGGAGCGGCAGCGGAACCGCGGCGACCGGACCCTTCGCGAGCTGCTTCGGCTCGAACACGCACAGCTTCGACTCGCGCCGCTCGCCGTCGTAGACAAGTGCGACGACCCAGCCGTCTTCGAGGTCGGCTCCGCCCGGGCGCGGTGCGAACACCGGCTCGCCGACGAACTTGCCGGGACCTGGCGTCCACACGTCGGCCGGACGCTGCGCGTCCACCGCGTCTACGCGCGCCACCGAGTCGAACGGGTCCGAGAAGCGCACGTCGCTGCGCGCCGAAGCATAGATCGCGGGCGCGGAGCGGCCCTCGCGCTCGGGGTGCACGCGCGGGAAGTCCATGCCGAGCGGCGCGAGCTGCTCCCACTTCGCGTCGTCCGTGTCGTCGCGCACCGTGGCGCGATACAGGCGCTGAATCGAAGCTCGCCGATCCGGCGCTTCGGGATCGAGCGGCCGCTTCGCGCCCTGGAAGCCGAACTCCTCGCCGAACTCGAACGACTCGAAGGCGCACAGCTCGACGGCACAGGTGCGGTCGTCCAGGTCGTGCGCGTTCGCGAAGTGGATCACGAACGCGCGCTGCGGCAGGCGGATCGTGCGCACCGGCCCTGGCCGCCCGCGCGGCACGAGGTAGAGCGCGCCGGGCTTCGAGGGGTCGGTGGCGATCGCCTCGATCAGCGTGCCGAGGCCGAGCGCGGCCTTGGCGAACTTCGCGAGCTTCGCCTTCATCGGGTTCGAGGCGACCACGTACCAGCGCGGCGTCACGACGAAGTCGTGCGTGAACGGCATGCCGGGCACGCTGGCTTCGCGCGTCTCGACCTGCACGCCGCTCGAGTCGAACTCGCGGAACGTGAAGCGCGCGGGGACGCTGCGCTGCATGTTAAGCCCGACGAGGCGGCTCGCGCCGGTGTCGATGCGCACGTGCGCGAGGAACGTGCCGTCGGGCAGCGCGCCGCGATAGGTCTCTTCGCCGATGGTCTCGAGCGAGTCGGGGTCGAGCGCGTACGGCCGCCCGCCCTCCCAGCCTGATAACAAGCGGTCGGCCCACGGCTGAATCGTCGTGTTCGAGACGTTGCGCGGCCCCGGCGCGCGGAAGTTCGCGAGCGGCGAATCGCTCACGGGCGTGCCGAGGCCCTTGTACACGAGCTTCCCTGCCGCGCGCTCGGCGACGTAGGCGGGCGTGCGCACGAAGCGCGACTTGAAGCGCGCGCCGCCGCTCTTG
Source organism: Deltaproteobacteria bacterium (assembly GCA_016875395.1). NCBI lineage: Bacteria > Pseudomonadati > Myxococcota > Myxococcia > Deltaproteobacteria bacterium. The sequence continues at coordinate 58,244 of VGRF01000004.1, forward strand.
GTGAGCTCGAGCGCGCGCACGAAGCCGTGGCCGTCGAACGGGTGAGCGAGGCGCCCGCCGATCTTCGTCCAGCCCGGCCCGTTCTGAAGATGTCTCCCGCCTGCGAGGTCTGCGGGGATGCGCCCCTCGATCGCCGACGCCGGAATCTCGAGATCGAGCTCGCCGGGCTCCGCCGTCATCACCGTGTTCCACGCAGCCGCTCGTCCGCTCATCGTGTCTGCACTCCATTGGGCCCGACGCGCACTGGCGCCGGCCGTTCTTCGCTTGGCGGACGCACCTTAGGCGTGTGCGTGCCCCGAGTCTTTGGCTGCGTGAAGGGCATGCGGCCCCCCGCGCTCAGACCGCGTTCGCCTTCCAATCCGCGACGAGCAGCTCGATCGTGGTGTTCACGATCAGCGCGCCCTGCTCGTCTCGAATCTCGTACAGCACGCCGTCGCTCGCGTGGTTGCCGAAGAACACGAGGCCGCCCTCCGGCCCGCCGCACTCGAGGTGCGCATGCGCGTCGCCGGTGCTGAGCGCGTAATCGCCTGCGCGGCGCACGCGATGCCCGCCGCGCGTCCCGTCGGGGAGCACGTCCCACAGGTGCTGCTCGCCGGCGAGCACGAGGATCGTCGTGGTCGCGACGTGGCGGTGGATCGGGCAGTGCCCGCCGTCGCCGCGCCAGCGCACGACCATGTCGAGCGTTCCCGCGGCCACGTCGTAACCGAGGATCGCGTAGTCGTGGCGCACCTTGATCGCGCCGTTGGGATCGCCTGTCACTTCGCGCCACTTGTGCTTGCGCTCGTCGAATCCGATCTGCGCCATCGCGCGCTCCTTCCGTTCGGTCAACTCAGCGTGAGGCCCGCAAGCGTTCCCTCGCGGCGCCACGCATCGAGCAGCTCTTCGAACTCGGTGGGCGCTCCCATGTAGAACCCATCCTGCCGACTCCGCTCCGAGGGCTGCCCCTCGTTGTTGTAGTACCCCGGCGTGCAGTTCTGCGCGAACTCGAGCGTGCTGCGCGCCTTCGCGAGCACTGCATCGACCCAGGCTTGCTCGGCCTCCGCGCTCGCTTCGAGCCGCTTCGCGCCGCGTCCGAGCGCAGCGCCCACGACGTAACCGATGTGCTTCGCTTGCAGGTCGATGATGTACGGGAAGTTCACCGTGAAAGCGGACTGCGCGATGCTCATCATGAAGCAGTTCGGGAAGCCGTGGATGTGGATGCCGTGGAGCGTGCGGATGCCATCGCGCCACTTCTCGCTGAGCGTGCGCCCGCCCTCCCCCACGACCGGGAAGCCGGAGCGGCGCGAGTAATCGGTCCCGACTTCGAAGCCGGTCGCGAAGATCAAGCAGTCGAGCGCGATCTCGCGTCCGTTCGCGACGACGCCGCGAGGCGTGACGCGCTCGACGCCGCGTCCGTCCGTGTCGACGAGCGTGACGTTCGGTCGGTTGAACGTCGGCAGGTACTCGTCGTGAAAGCACGGGCGCTTGCAGAACTGCCGGTACCACGGCTTCAGCTTCGCCGCGGTCGCCGGGTCGCGAACGCTCGCGTCCACGCGCGCGCGCACCTCTTCCATCTTCTCGAAGTCCGCGAGCTCGACCGTGCGCGCGATCGCCTCGGGGGAGAGCTCGGCCGGCGTGGTCGACAGCATCTTGCTGAGCAGCTTGCGCGTGATGTCGGTCCAGCCGTCCGCAACGAGATCCTCAGGCTGGAAGCCGCCCGCGGTGAGGATCTGGAAGTTGGCGACGCGCTGCTGGTGCCAGCCGGGCGCAAGGGCCGCTGCCCACGCGGGATCGGTCGGTCGGTTGGCGCGCACGTCCACCGAAGACGGCGTGCGTTGGAAGACGAAGAGGTGCTGCGCGCTCGCGCCGAGATGCGGGATGCACTGCACGGCGGTCGCGCCGGTGCCGACGATGCCGACGCGCTTGTCGCGCAGCCCTTCGAGATTCCCGCTCGCGTCGCCGCCGGTGTACGCGTAGTCCCAGCGGCTGGTGTGGAAGCAGTGGCCCGCAAACTCTTCGAGCCCCGGAATGCCGGGCAGCTTCGGCTTCTGCAGGTAGCCGTTCGAGAGCACCACGAAGCGCGCGCGCATCGCGTCGCCGCGGTTCGTGCGCACCACCCAGCGCGCGTCCGCGGCGTCCCAGCGCAGCTCGGTGACCTCCGTCTGCAGGCAGATGTCGCGATACAAGTCGAACTTGCGGGCGATCGCCTGGCAGTGCGCATAGATCTCTTCGCCGCGGCTGTACTTCTCCTTCGGGACGTAGCCGAGCTCTTCGAGGAGCGGGAGATATACGTAGGACTCGATGTCGCAGGCCACGCCGGGGTAGCGGTTCCAGTACCACGTGCCGCCGACATCGCCGCCCTTCTCGATGAGTCGCAGGCGCTGAACGCCGCGCTGCCGCAGCCGCACTCCGGCGAGGAGCCCGCCGAAGCCGCCGCCGATCAGCGCGACGTCGATCTCGTCCGTCAGCGGCGCGCGCGTGATCGGCGCGCTGAACGGATCCTCTTCGAAGCGCGCGAATCGCCCCTTCGCCTCGACGTACTGCGCGATGCCGTCCGCGCGCAGCCGCTTCTCGCGCTCGGCGCGGTACTTCGCGCGCAGCGCCTCGGCGTCGAAACCCAGCCGCGATCCCGAGTCGCTCACTTCTCCCTCCCCCGCCTAGCGACTCGCCGCGGGCGCTGCTTCGCCGTTCGCGCGCGCGTCGAGCTTCGCGCGGATCTCGCGGTGGAGCTGCTCGGTGATCGGGTAGTTCCACACGATCAGCGCGCCGGCGATGAAGAACAGCGACGGGAACGTGGAGAACAGGAAGCGCAACCCGGTCATCGCCGATTCGGAGTTGCGCGAGCCGAGCGTCGCGTCGAAGCCGAACAAACCGAGGCCGAACATCGCGAGCACACCGCCGAGCGATGCGGTGACCTTCGTCGCGAACGACCACGCGGAGAAGAAGAACGCGGCGCGATTCTCGCCGCTCTCGAGCGTGTCGAGGTCGATCACGTCGGCCTTCATCGCGTTCGGCAACAGCGCCGAGAAGCCGCCGCCCGCGAAGCCGGTAGCGAGGGTGATCGGGAGCATCCACCAGAAGTCGCCGGGGCCGAGCAGGAAATAGAACGGATGGGCGCACGCGATCAACAGGAACGCGGCGATGTAGGCGCGGTGCTTGCCGAGTCGCGCGGCGAGCGGAACCCACAGCGGAACGCTCGCGAGGCTGCTGAGGAAGAAGAACGTCAGCATGATCGGCGTTTGCGCGGTCGCGCCCAGCACGTCGGCAACGAAGAACGCGTAGAGCGGCGTCGTGATGTTCAGCCCGATCGAGCCGATCATGAACGCGATCACGAGGCGCAAGAAGGGCTTGTTCTGCCACATCAGCTTCAGCCCGGGAACGAGCGGGACGTAAGAGGGCGCGTCGTTCGGCGGATCGGGAGTCTTCCACACGGTGAGCGCAACGCAGACCGGGATCAGCACGAGCGCGGTGGTGCCGACTACGGCCAGCACGCTGCGGTCGCCCCCGATGCCGAGCAGGACGAGCGCGCCGATCGGAGCGAGCTGCGCCGACAAGCTGCCGAGAATGCCGGCCATCGCGCGAGCGCCCGCGACGCGCGAACGCTCGTTGTAGTCGGGTGAGAGCTCGGCGCCCCACGCGTAGTACGGGATGTGCATCATCGTCACGCTGAGCCCGAGCACGAGGCCCCAGCCGAACAGATGCGACGCGCCCGCGCCCTCGGGCGGGAAGAAGAGCTGGTAGATGCCCAGCAGCATCAGCGGCGTCGAAACGGCGACCCAGGGCTTGCGGCGCCCGAAGCGCGAGCGCGTGCGGTCGCTGACGAGACCCATCACCGGGTCGGCGACGAGATCGATGAGGCGCTGCGCAAGCATCACCGATCCCAGCACGGTGACCGGGATCGCGAGCTCGGTGCTGTAGAAGCGCGGCACGAAGACGAGCACCGGAAACAGCGCCATCGTGATGGGGAGCTCGGCGCAGGCGTAGAAGAAGAGCGCGGACTTCGAGAGCTTCTGCACGGCGCGCCCCTCTCGCGCCGGTTGTTAGGGCGCTCGCCCAGAGGGCAGCGCGGATCGCGGGCGGCGTCAACCCACGCGGGAAGCTCAGCTCACCGCGCGAATCACGGGCCGCACGTGGCGGCCCACGAGCAGCGCCTCGAACGCGAGCGCGGCTGCACTGGGCGTGCGGCCCGCGGCGTGGGCGACGCTCAGATGATGCGGGGGAAGCGCGAGCACGTCGCGCGCGAGGAAGAAGTCTGCAGCGAGCCCGCCGAAGCTCGGGCTGAGGTGCATGACCGGGAAGAACGCGTCGCTGCTGCGCACGAGCCGGCACGCGAGGTCGAAGTCGCTTGCGACGTAGCGGGGGCGCAGCGCAGGCATGCCGAGCTCGGCGTAGCGCTGCGCGAGGTCCGAGTACGACGCCTCGATCGACTCGGGAAGGATCACGGGCTGCTCGAGCACATCGCGCTCGCTGAGATGCTTGCGCTCGGCGAGCGGGTGGTCCTTGCGGAACATGCACGCGAAGTAGAGCGGCGCGAGCAGCGTGACCTCGAGCTCGCGCCAGCGACGCAAGTAGCTCGACGTGCCCACGATCAGATCGAGCTCGCCGTGCAGGAGCTGCGGGCAAAGCGCTTGCGGCGAGCCGTTCACCGCCTCGACCGCGACGGCCGAGTGAGCCCGCGCGAACGCGCCGAACGCCCACGCGGCAAGCGCGCCGGTCGAGATCACGCCGATGCGCAGCCGCCCCGCGACGTGGGCCGCGCCGCTGCGCACGCCGCTCACCAGCCCGTCGACCTCGGCGAACACGCGGCGCGCGCGCTCGACGAACTCGAGACCCGCTGCAGTCGGGTGCAACCCGCGCGGCGCGCGCTCGAACAGCCGGACCCCGAGCGCTTGCTCGATCTCGGCGATTTCACGCGAGACCGCGGACTGCGTGAGACCGAGCGTCTCGGCCGCGCCGGTGATGGACTGCGCGCGCGCAACTTCCACCACCGCGCGCATGCGCTTCAGGTCGATCGTCGCCGCGCTGTCGAGAGGCATTCGGATTCCTCATGCTCCAATCCCGAAAGCTCATTTGACTTCATGTCCGCATCCCGCGCAAGCTCCCCCGAATTGCGCGCTCTCTCGCGCCAGAGAAGGGAACTAGATGCGTCGAGTCTCGGGTTTCGTGTGTGTACCGTTCACCGTGCTGCTCGCGAGCGCCGCCCTCGCGCAGGCGCCGGCGGCAGCGCCGACTCCTCCTCCTGCGGAGGAACGCGGCGGCATCGAAGAGATCATCGTGACCGCGCAAAAGCGCGAGCAGTCCGCGCAAGAGGTGCCGATCGCGATCACGGCGATCTCGGCAGAGCTCGCGACGAGCGCGATCCGCGACTTGCGCGACCTGAACGGATTCTCGCCGAATGTGCGCATCGATCGAGATCCCGGCCGTGCCAACGGCGCCGCGATCACCATCCGCGGGATCAGCCCGACGCGCACGGACGACAACTCGTTCGACGCGCCGATCGCGGTGATGATCGACGACATCTATCTCGGGATCCTGTCCGGGCAGGTGCTCGAGAACTTCGACATCCAGCAGGTCGAGATTCTGCGCGGGCCGCAGGGCACGCTCTTCGGCAAGAACACCGTGGGCGGCGTGATCAACGTGAAGCGCACGGTGCCGACCGGTGATTGGGGTGCGCGGCTCAAGTTCACGGCTGGCAGCTTCGGCCAGCGCGAGTACCGAGCCGTGATCAACGCACCGGTCGTCGACGAGAAGCTCGCCGCGAAACTCTTCTTCACGAAGATCAGCGACGACGGCTGGATCAAGAACACCACGCTCGACCGCGGCATCGCGCGCAAGGACTACATGAACTACGGGGTCACGTTCCTGGCGACTCCGACGGATCGAATGCGCGCGCTGCTCACGATCGAGCGCTTCGACGACGACACGGAGGGCGGCGGCGCGCTCACCAACTACAACCTCGCCCCCGGTGTCGCGGCGCCGCCGACGGACCCGCGCGAGCCCAACCTTTCGGGGGGGTTCCTGTCCTGCACGTTGTTCAACAGCGGGCTGATCCCCGAGTGGACGAATGCAGGCGTTCCTTGCCGGACGAGCCTCGCGCGTCCCAAGAAGGTGTCTGCCGACCTCGCGAATCCGGCGTCCCTGACGACCGACGCGTACACCCTCGACTTCGGTTTCGAGCTGACCGAGAACTTCCGATTCGCCTCGGTCACCGGCTATCGCAAGGTCAACGAGGATCGGATCCTCGACTTCGACGGCAGCTCGGTCGACCACATCACGCTCGAGCGGCTGAACGACTACGACCAGTTCAGCCAAGAAGCGCGCGTTCACGCCGACTTTGATCGGATCAAGGGCGTCGTGGGCTTCTACTACTGGAACTCCGAGTTCACTCAGGACTGGGTGACCGGCGGCGACTTCTGGACGCTCGTCGGCACGCTCTCCGGCGCGAACTTCGCCAACAACACCTGGACACTCCCGGCCCGGGGCCTCGCGACGGCGTTCCCAAGCCTCGGCGCCAGCGTCGGGCCGCTGCAGGTCTGCCAGCACCCGGGCGTTCCTGGTTTCCCCTTCGGTGCGACGCGCTGCGACACCGGGGTGACCGCGTCCGGAAACGGCATCACGCCTGGCGTCGGACTCGGCCCGAAGCTGACGCAACGCCTCTTCGAGACACAGGAGACCACGTCGTTCGCGGTCTTCGGCCAAGCGGACATCGAGATCGTCGAGGACTTGACGCTCACGCTGGGTCTGCGCTGGACCAAGGAGACGAAGGACTTCAGCGCTGGTCAGGCGTACTTGTCGAGCGTGGCGCGCAACCGCGTCCGCAATTTCCCAGCGTTCGCGAACCTCGAGCGGACGTGGGACGACATCTCGCCGAAGGTTGCCCTGGCCTGGCAGCCCATCGAGGACGTCCTGCTCTTCGCGTCGTTCTCGGAGGGCTTCCACTCGGGCGGATTCTTCGGGGTGAATCAGAACATCGCCGACTTCGTGCGCGACCAATACGACCCGGAGTACGCGCGTTCGTATGAGCTCGGCGCGAAGACGCGTTGGTTCGACAACAGGGTCCAGCTGAACGGCTCGTACTTCTACAACCAGTTCCGGAACAAGCAGGAATCGGCGGTTCAGTTCGACCCGACCACGAACACGGTCGCGACAGTGTTCGCAAACGTCGCGGACGCGGTCTATCAGGGCATCGACCTCGAGTTGCAGGTCGCCCCGATCGAGCAGCTCGACCTGTTCCTCTCGTTCGGCTGGCTCGACGCCGAATACCGCGACTTCTTCACCGACATCAACCCGAACGACACTGGCAACCAGGCGAACTGTCCGGTGCCCCTGCAGTCCGGTCAGTGCATCCAGGACGCCTCGTTCCTGCGCCCGCGCAATGCACCGGAGTTCACGGTGGGCGCCGGCGGCACCGTGCGCCTCGAGATCGGAAGCGGCGTTGCGGAAACCTCGCTCAAGTACAACTGGCTCGGGCCGGTGGAGACGAGCCTGATCAACCTGCAGGTCGGGCGCCTCAAGGCGCGCGGCGACCTCCAGCTGACCACGGGCTATCGGTACAAGAACGTGGCGGTGAGCTTCTTCGCGAGGAACCTCACAAACGAGGGCTTCGAGATTCCGTTCCTGATCCAGCCGCTGTTCGCGTCAGGCAACATCGTGCCCGGCCGCACCTACGGCGTGGACGTCACGGTCGAGCTCGGAGGCGACTGAGTTCGCAGAGAACCAGCGCCGCCCGCGTCTCGCGACGCGGGCGGCGCTTCGTTTCAGCCCGCCTGCACGCGCGTTCCGCGCGACACGAGCTTGTGTCGCGCGATCTTCCACTCGCCGCCGATGCGCTTCATCTCCGTCTCGTACGTCGCCCACAGCGTGAGCGTCGTGTCGGGCTGAGCCTTCAGGTAGTGCAGCGCCTGCACGTCGGTGCGGCACTGCGCGACGTCGCCGTTCACCGTCGCGAGCTGCGGCCCGAGCATGTGCTGCGTCGCGCCGTAGCGCTCGAGCGCCTTCGTCACGAATTCAGTCCACGCCGCAGCGCCGCGCACCGTCTCGGGGCCGAAGCCCTCGACGAGCACGTCGTCGGCGAAGACCGAGCGGTACAAGGCGAGGTCGCGTTCATCGACGCCCTTCGCGTACTTGCACATCACGTCCATCAGGGCGATGCGGTCGGCGACGTACTGCGTGAGGTCAGCCATGAGCGGTCTCCTTCGAGTCGCGCGACGTTGGAGGCGCGCGGCGACCGAGTCAACCGCGCGCCACCGAGCCGCTGCGAGAGGCGCAGAAGCCACGCCGCGCAGTCTCTTGGGGACCCTGCGACTCGAGCCGCCCTCTGCTCGTCTGCGCGGTCGAAGGCAGGCGTCAACGGCGATACCGTCGGCCGGCATGAGCAAGCCCAACCTCTCCGGACAAGTCGCCATCGTCACGGGTGCCACCCAAGGGCTCGGCAAGGCGTTCGCCGCCGGCCTTCGCCAGGCGGGGGCCACCGTCGCCACGTGCGACGTGCAGGCCGGCTGCGACGTGGTCGCCGACGTCTCGAAGGCCGACCAGCTCAAGGCCTTCATCGACGGGGTGATCGCCAAGCACGGTCGGCTCGACATCGTCGTCGCCAACGCCGCAGTGTGTCGCTTCACCGACCCGCTGCGCGGCTGGCAAACCGCGGTCGACGACTTCGACTTCCATGTGAACACGAACCTGCGCGGCCTGTTCCTCACCGGTCGCGCCGCGATCCCCGCCTTGGTCGAGAGCGGCCGCGGGCATCTCGTGCTGATCGGCACCGACCACACCTGTCGGCCCTCGGACTGGCCCTACAACGGCGGCGCCCTCGACGCCTACGACGCATCGAAGTGGGGCGTGATCGGCTTGGCGGTCGCGTGGGCCTGTGCGCTCAAGCCGAAGGGCGTGCGCGTCAACGCCATCTCGATGGGCGCGACCGACACCGAGATGCTGCGCGGCTTCACGCGCGTGGCGACGGGCAAGGAACCGACCCCAGCGGACATCGCCAGCTGGATGCGGCCCGAGCAGTTGGCCGACCTGCTGCTCGACCTCATCGCCGAGGGCCCGTCCGGGCGCACCGGTCAGAACATTCCGGTGATCATGGGCCGCCCGGTCATGCTGCCCGGCAAACCGGTGCCGGTCACCACCAACGTCGTCTGAGTTGCACCGGGTCGCCGGTACCACCCAGAAGCGGTCAGCAGCGAACTCACCTGCGTAGGCGCAGATCTTTGCGCCGATTCGAACTGCTGGGCGCGGGATGGTTCTAGGCCTCATGGGCCTTCGCCCTGGTGAGGCGGTCGCCGCCGCACGTCGTTCGCGACGGGTGGCTAACGATCACGCGGGCGCGAAAGGGCAACACGCTCGACGCGCCGATTCGCGGAGCGAAGACCGGTCGCGCGAAGCGGCTGCCGATTCCCGCGGCACTCGAGGCTTGGATCGACGCTCATCCACTGCTCGCCCTTGGGGGCTCCGCTCTTCCCAAACCCGCGCACTCGCGCCGCTTGGACGCCGACATCGTTGCGTCGCGCATGGATCGACGCGTGCAGGTCTGTTGGCGCCTCCATCTCACTCCTACGAGGGACCGCAGCCCACCTGCGCGACGGATGCGGCGTTGCGCGGAGTGCCCGAGCGTTCGCTGCAGGCGTTCCTCGATCATGCTGAAACCCGATCGACGCGGAAGTACGCGCGGCTCGCCGATGGTGCGCTCATCGACGTGCTTCATCGCATCCGCTGACGAACCAACTCCGCATCGAGTTGTTGGGCACCGACGGACAAGCTCGACTCCGGGAAATGTTGGGCGGACGCCGAGCGGACGCTGCATTGGGCGGTCCGCAACGATCTGATCTTGATCGCGAGTTTGGTGGAGGCGCCGGGAATCGAACCCGGGTCCGCGTGACGTCCAGCGCCCGCGTCTACGCGCGTAGCGTCCGCTCGATCTCGGGGCGGCCAGTCGCGAACGCCGGAGCAGCCATCCCCTTGGCAGACATCGATCTCGCCATTCGGTAGCGGCCTGCCAGCGGCCGATGGCCAGCCTTCTGATGGCGCCCGCTCCCCCCTAGAAGGCGTCGAGGACGGGCGTCGCTATCTAGGGATTAGCTAGGCAGCGAGTGCGTAGTTGTCGTCGGCAGTTGTTACTACCAACTGCAGCAGGATTAACGAGGTCGCTACCCCCTCGGCGCGCAGCGTTCGCCTTCGACCACCCGTCGAAGCCGATCGCCCCCACGAAGCGCTGCAACGTACGCCGCAAACCCGCGCGCGCCAAGCGAGGCGCGCCATCGGACGCGCTGTCTTATGTTGCGCGACCGCTGGAGAACGCGATGACCTCTTTCCACGAGCTCGACCTGCTCTCGCCCGACATGTACGTCGCACACGGCTACCCGCACGAGAAGTGGACGCGCCTGCGCCGCGAAGCGCCGGTGCGCTTCATCGAGAACGCGGTGATGCCGTACTGGGCCGTCACCAAGCACGCCGACATCTCGTTCGTCGGGAAGCACCCCGAGCTTTTCCTGAACGCGCCGCTGCTCGTGCTTCCGACCGAGCCGCGCGATCTCGTGCGCGAGTTCGAGCCGCCGCCCACGCTGATCCAGATGGACGGCCACAAGCACACCGCCTATCGCAAGCTGATCTCGAAACGCTTCACACCCGGCGCGCTGAAGAAGATTCACGCCGACATCGAGGCGATCGCGAAGGAGATCGTCGAGAGCCTGCTCGCGAAGGGCGACGAAGGGCGCTGCGATTTCGTCGCGCAGGTCGCGGCGCCGCTGCCGATCGCGGTGATCGCGTGGCTGCTGGGCGTGCCGAAGTCCGACTGGAACCTGCTGTTCGACTGGACCAACCGCACCATCGGCGCGGGCGATCCCGAGTATCAGGTGCCCGGCCAGACGCCCGCGCAGACCGCGCAGAAGGCGATGACCGAGCTGTTCATGTACTTCGCCAAGATGGTGGAGGAGAAGCGCAAGAACCCCGGCGACGACCTGGTGAGCATGTTCGTGCACGCCGAGGTCGACGGCGCGCCGCTACCGCCGATGGACGTGCTCTCGTACTGCATGATCGTCGTGGTCGCGGGCAACGAGACGACGCGCAACGGCACGAGCGGCGGCATGCTCACGCTGATCGAGCACCCCGCCGAGCTCGCGAAGATCCAGCGCAACCCGGCGCTTCTGCGGGGCGCGATCGAAGAGATGCTGCGCTGGTCGAGCCCGATCATTCACTTCGCGCGAACTGCCGCGGAGGACACCGAGCTGCGCGGCCACAAGATCCGCAAGGGCGAGCGCCTCGGCCTCTTCTACCCATCCGCCAATCGCGACGAGGAGATCTTCGACGCGCCCTTCACCTTCGACGTCGAGCGCGAGCAGAATCGTCACCTCGCGTTCGGCATCGGCGAGCACTTCTGCGCGGGCGCGCACGTGGCGCGACTCGAGCTCGAGATGGCGTTCAAGTACCTGCTGCCTCGCATCGAGAGCATCGAGCTCGACGGCAAGGTGGAGCGTCTGCGCTCCTCGCTGGTCGGCGGCGTGAAGCACCTGCCGATCCACTACAAGCTGAAGAGCTCGTAGCCGCCGTCAGCGCTTGCGCTTCAGCGCGTTGCTCAGCGCGCGGTCGACCGCGCGCTCGTCCTCGCGCTGCTTGATCGTCTGGCGCTTGTCGTGCGTCTTCTTGCCGCGCGCGAGGGCGAGCTCGATCTTCGCGCGGCCAGCCTTCCAGTAGAGCGAGAGCGGCACGAGCGTGAAGCCGCGCTCGCCGATCTTCCCGGAGATGCGCGCGATCTCGCTCTTGTGCAGCAGCAGCCGGCGTTCGCGCAGCGGATCGGAGTTCTCGCGACTCGCCTGCGCGTAGTGCGCGATCTGACAGCCGACGAGCCACACCTCGCCGCGGCGCACCACCGCAAACGCGCCGTTCAGGTTGCCGCTGCCGCCGCGCAGCGACTTCACCTCTGGCCCGCGCAGCTCGAGCCCCGCCTCGAACACGTCGACGACTTCGTAGTCGAAGCGCGCGCGGCGATTCACGGCGATCTGCTTGATCTCCGCACCGCCGCTCTGCTCGCTGCCGCTCGGCTTCGCCATGGTCGAGCGAGCCTAACAGGTCCGTCAGTGCACCTGCCGGTTCGCGCGGTCCACGAACACGCGCCTCGCGTGCCAGTCGCGGCACTCGGCGTCGTCCGCCTGCACGTAGGTCGCGATGATCACGACGTCGTGCGGCTTCACGAGGTGGGCCGCGGCGCCGTTGATGCAGATCTCGCCGCTGCCGGGCTCGCCCGGAATCGCGTACGTGCGCAGGCGGCTCCCGTTCGTGCAGTCGTAAATCTCGACGCTCTCGTACGGCAGGATGTCCGCCGCTTCGAGCAAGAGGCTGTCGATCGTGACGCTGCCTTCGTACTCGAGGTTGGCCTCGGTCACGGTGGCGCGGTGGATCTTCGACTTCAGCATCGTTCGAGTCACGTCTCAGTTCTCCTTGGGTACGTGCAACACGGCGTTGTCGATCAGGCGCACGACGTCTCCCCCGGCCTTCGGGAAGAACACGGCGAGCGCGAGCAAGGTGTCAGTCGTCAGGCGCTCCGGCGCTAACGCGAGCGACTCCGGATCGCGCAGCTCGGCGTAGTCGATCTTCGCGAGCGGTGACCGCGCGATCTCGCTTGCGACGCGAGCCTCGAGCGCGGTGCGCGAACGCTCGCCGGCGTCGATCGCGCGCTGCGCGGCGCCGAGGGCGCGCGAGAGCGCGAGCGCCTGCACGCGCGTCTCGGACGTGAGGTGCACGTTGCGACTCGACATTGCGAGGCCATCGCGCTCGCGCACGGTCTCGTGGCCGACGATCTCGACGTCGAGGCCGAGATCGCGCGTGAGGCGCCGAATCAACGCGAGCTGCTGGAAGTCCTTCGCGCCGAATACCGCGAAGTGCGGCTTCGCGGCAACGAGCAGCTTCGCGACGACGGTCGCTACGCCGCGGAAGTGCCCCGGCCTCGATGCGCCGCAGAGCGGCTTCGCGAGCTCCGTCACCTCGACCCACGTCTGGTAGCCCGTGGGATAGAGCTCGTCCGCGGTCGGCAGGAACACCGCGTCGACGCCGCGCGCCACGCAGGCCGCGAGATCGGCTTCGAGCGGGCGCGGGTAGGCCGCGAGATCGGTAGTCGAGTTGAACTGCGCAGGGTTCACGAAGATCGACACGACCACGAACTGCGCGCGCCGGCGAGCCTCGTCCACGAGGGCGAGGTGACCCGCGTGCAGCGCGCCCATCGTGGGCACGAGCGCGATGCGCCGGCCCGCGAGCCGCTCCGCGTCCGCGCGCTGCTGAAGCGCGCGCACTGTCGTGATCCGCTCCACCCCGACGTCTCGATTCGGTCAGCGGTAGGAGTGCTCGGTGCCGGGGAACTTGCGGTGGCGCACGTCGTCCGCGAACGCACGCGCCGCCTGCGATGCGAGCTGGCCGAGGCTCGCGTACTGCTTCGCAAAGCTCGGCGTCCAGTCCGAGAGCCCGAGCAAGTCGTGCAGCACGAGCACCTGGCCGTCGCAAGCGACCCCCGCGCCGATGCCGATCGTCGGAATCGCGAGCAGGCCGGTGATCTCCGCCGCGAGCTCCGCGGGTACGCCCTCGAGCACGACGGCGAACGCGCCAGCTTCCTGCACCGCGAGCGCGTCAGCGATCACGGCCTCGCGCGCGCTGCCGCGCCCCTGCACGCGGTAGCCGCCCAGCTTGTGCACGCTCTGCGGCGTGAGGCCGACGTGCGCCATCACCGGAATCTCGGCGTCTACGATGCGCGCGATGGTGGCGCGCATGCGCTCGCCGCCTTCGAGCTTCACCGCCGCCGCGCCGCCGTCCTTGATGAATCGAATCGCGCTGCGCACCGCATCTTCCGGCGAGACCTGATAGCTCCCGAACGGCATGTCGCCGACGACGAGCGCGCGCCGCGCGGTCCGCGCCACGAGGCGCGTGTGGTAGATCATCTCGTCGAGCGTGACGGGCAGCGTGGTCTCGCCGCCCTGCACGGTGTTTCCCACCGAGTCGCCGACGAGCAGCACGTCGATCCCCGCTTCGTCGAAGATGCGCGCGAAGGTGGCGTCGTACGCCGTGAGCATCGAGAAGGGCTCGCCCTTCCCTTTGCGCAGTTGCAGCGAGCGCGCGGTGACGCGCTGCTCGCGGCGCGATGCAGCCGTGATCGTGGACATGGCTGTGTGCCTCGCCCGGAATGTCCGCGAGGACTTCACCTGCCCGAGGTGGAGCGTCTTGCCGCCGAGCTGCGCAGCGCAGAAGACACGTCGAGTTTGCGCTGCGTGACCCGCCAGCCTCCGCTCCCGTCTCGCTCCCGAAGGATGCGAGCGATCTCGAGCGTCTGTGGCGTCGTCCTGTTTGCGGGCCGTGCCCGGGTGCTGGGGAGCGTTCGATGGAGATCGCACCTTGCGATTCCCCTCGGCTCGCCCGTGTTTGTACTCGGAGTCAGACGAAAGTGTCAACGCGAATTATTCGCCTCGGCTCGGTCCAGCGCCTCTCGCACAGCGGGCGGCAGGAAGCGCGCATCCAGGTCCGCCCTCTTGAAGCGCACGAGCGCCGCAGCAAGCGCGCCGACCTGCGCTGCCGGCGGGTCGCTGGCCACCAGCACGACCCAGGCCGCGCCGCGCACGAGCGCCGGCCCGCTCGCGAGCCCCGGCGCATCGGTGGCGCCACGCAGCACCCGCACGGAGATGCCCAGCTCTCGCGCCAGCTCGATCAGGGCATCGCGCAGCGCGGTCGGCTCCATGACTCGTCAGCGCCGCCGGTTCGTGGGCTGATTCGCGAACTCCGACAGCGCCGCGCTCGCGGCAGGCTCGAGGTCGAGGAGATGCACGCCCGTCTCGAACAGTGCAGCGCCCAGGTCGCCGGCGTTGCTCGTCCAGACGACCTTGCCGTGCGCACGAATCTCCGGCCCGTTCGGCGGCAGCGTGAACGCGACCTCGACGCGCTCACCGATCTCGATCGCGCGGCGCAGATGCACGCACAGGCCGCGCGGCGAGAGGTTCACCGCGCGCGCGCGCTCGAGGCCGCCGTCCTCGCGCCGCAGCTCGACCTCGATCGTCGCGACGAAATCGCGGCGCGGATCGTCGCCCCTCACGCGAGCGCCTCGCGCGCGAGCGCGAGCCACTGCGCGGGTGCGAGCGCCTCGGCGCGCGTGCGCTCATCGAGCCCGCTGCGCGCGAGCCACGCGGCGACGGGCACAGGATCGATCCCGCTGCTCTGGCGGAGCGAGTTCACGAGGGTCTTTCTCCGGTGCGCGAAGGCGGCGCGTACGAGCCGTTCGACGCGTTCGAGCTCGCCCGGCCGGAGCGCATACTCTGCGTGCGGCGTGAGCAGCACGAAGCTCGAGGTGACGCCGGGCGCAGGGTAGAAGCACTGCGGATGCAGAGCGAGGCCGATGCGCACACGCGCCACGAGCTGATGCAGCACCGCGAACGAGCCGTAGTCGCGCGAGCCCGGCTGCGCGCCGATCCGGAGCGCCACTTCGCGCTGGATCATCACCGCCCAGCCCGCGAGGCGCGGCGCGAGATCGAGGAAGCGGCGCATCAGCGGAGTGGCGACCGAGTACGGCAGGTTCGCGACGACGCGTACGCGCGCGCCATCCGCAGCCAGCGCGGCAATCTCGGCGCCGAGGTCGACCGCAAGCGCGTCGGCGTGAAGCAGCCGCGCGTTCGCGGGCAGCACGCTCTCCGCCCTGAGCGCGCGCACCAGGCCGGCGTCGATCTCGATCGTGGTGACCGCGCGCGCCTGCTCCGCGAGCGCGCGCGTGAGAATGCCGAGGCCCGTGCCGATCTCGAGCACCGCGTCGCCGGCGCCCACTTCGGCGAGGCGAACGAGCTTGTCCGCCTGCGCCTCGTCGCACAGAAAGTTCTGCCCGAGCTCTTTGCTCGCGGCGAGGCCGTGGCGCTCCAAGAGCTCGCGCGCGGCTCTCGCACTCATCTCCGATCGCCTTCGGCTCGCGCGCGGCGACTCGCCGCTTGCCGGGCCCTCAAGCGCGCGCGTCCGCCCACGGGCGTGCGGCGAGCTCGACGCGCGAGAACGCGCTCAGTGCCAGCGAGTCGCGCGCGCCTCGCGCGAGCAGCTGCGCGCCGGCGGCGGCGATCATCGCCGCGTTGTCGGTGCACAGCGCGAGCGGCGGCAGGAACAGCGCGAAGCCGTCGCGCTGCGCAGCCACCGCGAGCTCTTGGCGCAGGCGCGAGTTCGCGGCGACACCGCCGACCACCGCCACGCGCGCGAGCCCTTCGTCGCGCGCCGCGCGCCGCGCTTTCGCGACGAGCACGTCGGTCGCGGCGGCCTCGAACGACGCAGCGAGATCCGCGGCGCGCTCGGGATGCTTCTCCGCTGCGAGCAGCACCGCCGTCTTGAGCCCGCTGTACGAGAAGTCGTAGCCGGACTCGTCCAGCATCGGCCGCGGAAACGCGAACGCCGTGGCGTCCCCCTGCTGCGCGAGCTTCGAGAGCGCGGGGCCGCCCGGATACGGGAGACCTAACAGCTTCGCGACTTTGTCGAAGGCCTCGCCGACCGCGTCGTCGCGCGTCTCGCCGAGCAGCACGGGCGCGGCGTTCTCCTCGATGCGGTAGAGCGCGGTGTGCCCGCCCGAGACGACGAGGCCGAGATACGGCGGCACGAGCGCGGCGTCCGCGATCTCCGCTGCAGCGAGATGACCCGCGAGGTGGTGCACGCCGACGCACGGCACGCCGAGGCGATACGCGTAGGCCTTCGCGAACGAAAGCCCCACGAGCAGCGAGCCGAGCAGGCCCGGGCCGGCCGTCACGGCGACACCCGTCAGGGCGCTCTCTGCGACGCCCGCCTCCGCAAGCGCCGCCCGCACGACCTGCGACACGACGCGCACGTGGTCGCGCGAGGCGAGCTCCGGCACG
Organism: Deltaproteobacteria bacterium; assembly: GCA_016875395.1. Taxonomy (NCBI): domain Bacteria; kingdom Pseudomonadati; phylum Myxococcota; class Myxococcia; species Deltaproteobacteria bacterium. Next base: position 75,067 of record VGRF01000004.1, read on the forward strand.
ACGCCGCCGTACGGGGCGTGCACCGCGGTCTGGCTGCGCACCGTGCTCGCGAGTACCTCGCGCCCGCCGCGCACGATCGCAGCTGCCATCTCGTCGCAGCTGCTCTCGATGCCGAGTACCAGGCTCTCAGGGGATCGATCGTCCACGGGTTGCCTCGCCGAAGCGGCCGCAAGCGTTGCCGTTCCTCGGCAACGCGCGCAGCGAGGCGCCGCCGAGCGAAGCCCAGCAGGTCAGGCTTGATGTCGCTCCATGCGCTCTTGCTCCGACTTGCAGTCGATGCAGAGCTCCGCGACCGGGCGCGCCTCGAGACGCTTGACGCCGATCTCCTCGCCGCAGCTCTCGCACTCGCCGTAGACGCCCTGCTCGATCTTCTGCAGCGCCTCCTCGATCTTCGCGAGCAGCCCGCGCTCGCGTTCGCGCAAGCGGCCCTGGAACGCGAGGCTCATCTCGGACGACGCGGCGTCGATCTCGTCCGGAAAGTCGTCGGGGTCGAGATGGATCTCGCCAGCCACGGCTTTCTTCGCGTTCCCGACGAGCTGCGCACGCTGCTCGGTGAGGATCTTCTTGAACTTGTCGAGATCGCGCTTTCGCACCGATCGTTCCTTTCAGGCTCCCGCTGCCGCTACCGCGCGGCCAGCGCATGACTTTGTTCGTTCGCTCGACTTCGAGGCCACTGTTCGAACCTCGCTCGCGTTCGGCTCGCTGCTCAGCCAGCGATGATCTTGAGTCGCTCGCGCGCGTCGTTCGCTCGCTTGTGGCTCGGGTAACTATCGATCACGCGCTGGAAGGCCTTTTGCGCCGCCTTCGAGTACTGCGGACCGAGCTGGAGAAGCGCCTCGCCCTGACGGAACAGCGCCTCGGGCGCCTTGTCGCTCTCCGGGTAGCGCTGCGCGACCTCGTCGAAGCGCAGCACCGAAGTCTTGAGATCTCCCTGCCGGTAGTGGCAATCCGCGAGCCAGAACGCTGCGTCGTCCGCGTATTTCGAGGACTGGAAAGATTGCAGGAAGCGTCCGAAGCGGTCAACGCAGCTCGCGTGATCATTCGTCCGCCACGCGTCGTACGCCTCTCGGTAGAGCGCGAGCTCCTCTGACGCGGGCCCTTCCGGCGGCGCTTCCTCGGGCGAAGGCTGCACGGCCTGCTTCGCGCTCGCCTCGCGCGCAGCGCGCGCGTCCGTGCCCGCCTGCTCGGCGGCGCGCTCCGCCAGCTCGACGCGCCCGCGCAGCTCGGCGACTTCGGCGCACAACGCTTCGAGCTCGGTCGTGAGGTCCGCGATGCGCTTGCCGTGGTCGGCCGGCTGCGTCCCCGAGCGCATCTTGTTCACTTCGTACTCGAGCTTGCGCTGCTCCGCGACGGTCGCGCAGCCCGTGAGTGCGAGCGCGCCGGCGAGCGCAGCGACCGCGAGCAGCGGCGTGCGTTGAATCGTCTTCATCGTGCCCCCCTAATCACTCGTTCACTTTCCGCGACGCGGGCCCCAGGCCGGATGCGTCGAGTTGCCTTGCTTGGTGATGCGGCGCGCGGGCAGCTCGCGCACGTCGCCCACCTCGCCGCTCGCCACGAAGATCTCCGGCCGCCCAAAGCGCGTCGAGCTGAACGCAATCAGCCGGCCGTCTGGAGACCAGTGCGGATGCTCGTCGCTGCGCGGGTTCGACACGACGGGGATCGGCTGCCCGCCTTCGGGGCGGATCTTCCAGATGTCGAACTGGCTGTTGATGCGCGTCTCGAACGCGATCCACTCGCCGTCGGGCGACCAGTTCGGCGAGGTGTTGTACGCGCCGTCGTAAGTGAGTCGCCGCACGTTCGAGCCGTCTGCGTCCATCACGTAGATCTGCGGTGCGCCAGTACGGTCCGAGACGAACGCGATCTGGCGGCCGTCCGGCGACCAGGCGGGGCCGACGTCGATGTAGCGGTCCTTGGTGAGCCGCTTGAGCCCGCCGCCCGCCGTGCTCGCGACGAAGATCTCACTCACGCCGTCGACGCTGCCGACGATCGCGAGGCGCGTGCCGCTCGGGTCGTAGACGCCGCGGTAGAGGCGCGTCGAATCCGGCAGCGACTGGAACAGGCGCCCCGACGGCTGCGGCGCGCGACGCATCACGTAGAGCCACGGGCGGCTGCGGTAGCGATAGCTCGTCATCACGAGCCCGGTCGCGTCGGGGTCCCAGCTCGGGAACGTGCTGATCGTCCCGAAGCGCGTGACGGCGCGCTGGTTGTCGCCGTTCGCGTCCATCACCGAGATCTCTTTCGCGCCGGGGCGGCTCGACACGAACGCGACCTCCGTGTCCGCGACGCCGGGCACGCCCGTCAGCGCGCCGACGATCTCGTCCGCGATCGACTTGCCGAGCCGGCGCGCGGATTCCGGGCGCCCCGTGCGCTGTTTCGAGGCGACCTTCGCGGTGCAGCGCACGACATCGTGCACGCGGTACGTGACGCGCATCGCCTCGGGCGTGACGACGACCATGCCCTGCACGAGGTAGTCCGCGCCGATCTGCTTCCAGTTGTTGCAGCGCGGCGCCGGCGCGGAGTCGACCGCGGGACTCGTCACGGGGTCGAGGAAGGCGCTCTCGGGGACGAGCGCGTAGCGCATCGAGAACTCGAGGCCGCCGCCGAGCGCCGCGCTGAGCTCGCTCGCGAGCGCGCTCGCTTCCGGCGTGCGCGCGTAGAAGCGCTGCACCGCGACGCGGTCGAGCGCGAACTTTCCGCCGCCGACGACCGTGTCGGGGCGCTCCTCCGCGGAAACCCCCGACGCGAGCACGACACAAACGAGCCAACACAACTTGCGCATCGCTCAGAGGTCTCCGTCGATGATGAGGGGCCAATCGCCGTTGTTCGGAGGAGGCGGCAGCGAGGATTCCTTCGCGAGGTACTGCTCGACTTGCTCGTCGAACCACGGATTGCCCGACTCGCGGTCGACCTCGTAGCCGAGCAGATCTCCGCTCGAGGTGAGCGTCACGACGACGCGCATCTTGAGGCCCTTGCCGCGGAACCCCGGCGGCAGGCCCATCTTGCGCCGCACGTGCGCGCGCACGCGGTTCTGCCAAGCCGCGATCTCTGGGCTGACGGGATCACCCGTGCCGCCGGCTCCGGGGCGCGCAGTCGCCTGTCGCGTCGGGCCCGTCGGCATGCTGCCCTGCTCGATGCGCGTCTCGGCGAGCAAGTCGTCCAGATCGACCTGCGCTTGCGAATCGTTCCGCGGCTTCGGAGGCGTTTCGGTGCGCTCGGTCTCGACCTCGGGCTTCTTCCTCACCGGCTTTCGCGCCGCATCCTCGGGAATGATCACTTCCTCGGTCTTCGGCGTGGGCGGCTCGGGTTCGGGCTGGACTGCGGGCTCGGGCTTCGGCTGCGCGGGCTTGGGCGCGGCGGCCGGACGTTCGGGCGACATCATCGCGGCGAGCTCTTGCGGTGTGACGAGCACGAACGGGTCGCCCGCCGGTGGCTCGCGGTCGTGCGGAAAGAACTCGAACGCGACCGTCGAGCCCAATAACAACGCGACGTGCAGCGCCGCCGAGATCGCGACCCAGCGGCGCCACTCGCGCTCGCGGTTCGCAAGGATCGTCAGCACCTCGCTCATGCGCCGCTACTCGCGCTCCGTGACGAGGCCGAGCTTCTCGACGCCTGCGGCGCGCGCCTTCGCCATCACTTTCGCGACGATGCCGTACTCCACCTTGGCATCGCCGCGCACGAACACTTCCTGGCTCGCGTTGCCGTCGAGAATCGCCGCGAGCTTCGCCTCGAGCTCTTCGAGCGGGAACTTCTGATCCGCGAGGTGAATCGTGCCGTCCTTCTGAATCGTGATGACGAGCGGGGGCTCCTTCAGCCGGATGTTCTCGGTGTTGGTCTTCGGGAGATCGACATCGATGCCGCCCTGCATCATCGGCGCAGTGACCATGAAGATGATCAGCAGCACGAGCATCACGTCCACGAAGGGCGTGACGTTGATCTCGCTCATCGCGCGGTGCGTCTTGCCTTGTTGCCCGGCGGCCACGGTTCAGCGCTCCACTGCGCGCGGGCCCGCGGCGGCGCGGCCGGCGCTGGCGGAGAGATGGGCGATGTCGTCCTGTAGTTCCACCGTGAACAGATCGATCGCGGCGGTGAGGTCCCGCAGGCGGGCGACGAAGGCGTTGTAGGCCACGGTCGCGGGGATCGCGGCGAAGAGGCCGATCGCGGTGGCGACCAGCGCCTCCGCGATGCCGGGGCCCACGGTCTCGAGCCCTGCATTGCCTGTGATGCCGATCTCCGCGAATGCGTTGATGATTCCGATCACCGTGCCGAACAAGCCGACGAACGGCGTGGCGCTGCCGACCGTGGCCAGGAACGAGAGCCGATTCTCGAGGCGCAGCGCCTCCTGCGAGCCGGCCCAGTTGATCGCCTTGTTCACCGCGCGCAGCTGGCTCGCGTCGAAGCCCTCTTCGCCCTTGCCGCGGTAGCGCGCGATCCGCTTCAGCTCGTTCACGCCCGCCGCCATCACGGCCGAGAGCGGGCTCTGCGGGTGGTCCTTCGCCGCCTTCTCCCAGTCCTCGAACGCGCCTTGGTGATAGGACGCGAGGAAACCCGCCGTGTCGTTCTCGGCGGCGCTGAACTCGCGCCACTTGGAGAAGATCGCGCCCCACGAGAAGACGGAGGCCGCGACCATCAGCGCGATCACGGCCTTCACGGGCCACGACGCCTGAAAGATGAGCGCGAATACGTCGAGATCCATGCGAGACGTCCCCCCAAAGACCGTCCCAGCACTGCGAAGCAGAAGGCCAGGAAAAAAGCCGCGCGAGTCTAGGTAGTGACCTTTGACCGTCAACCAATTCGTGGGCGACAACCGGCGGTTCTTGGGCATCTTGCGTGCCCGGCCGAAGTAGCTCGGCGCACTCCAAGGAGACTCTTGCGATGCAGATCACCGTTCAGTCCGCGGCGCTCGAAACGCTCAGCGCCGATGTGCTCGCCGTGCCGCTCGCGGAGCTCGATCCGGCGAAGGCGAAGCTGCCGGCGCAGCTTGCCGCGCTCGACCACGCGCTCGGCGGGCGCATCGCAGACGCAGTGCGCAGCGGAGACTTCACCGGCAAGAAGGGCGAGTCGCTCACGCTGCACGCGCCCGAGCGCGCGAAGGCGAAGCGCGTGCTGCTCGTGGGCGTCGGCGCTGAATCGAAGCTCGGGCTCGCCGCGCTGCGCGACCTCGCGGCGAGCGCGGTGCGCGAATGCGCAGCGCGCAAGGGCACGACGGTGGCGGTGCTCGCGCCGAATACGCGCCGCCACAAGCCGCCGGCGGCGTTTCAGGCGCTTGCGGAAGGCGCGCTGCTCGGGAGCTACCGCTTCGATCGCTACCTCGCAGCGAAGAAAGACAAGAAGGCCGTCGACAGCGTCGTGCTCGTGGTGCAGCGCGCCGCCGACAAGCGCGCCGCCGCAGCGGGCGCTGCGACGGGCGTGATTCTCGGTGAGAGCCAGAACCTCGCGCGCGCGCTCTCGAACGAGCCGCCGAACAAGCTGCCGCCGGCGGAGCTCGCGAAGGAAGCGGAGCGCGTCGCCAAGGAAGTCGGCCTCGAGTGCAAGGTGTTAGGGCGCGCGGAGCTCGAGAAGCGCGGCTTCGGCGCGATGCTCGCGGTGGCGCAGGGCAGCGCGAACGAGCCGCGCCTGATCGTGCTCGAGCACGGCGCGCCGCCGAAGAACGCGAAGAAAGGCGCGCGCAAGAAGCCGACGCTGTGCGTGATCGGCAAAGGCGTGTGCTTCGACTCCGGCGGGCTCTCGCTGAAGCCCGCCGCGAGCATGGAGAAGATGAAGCACGACATGTCGGGCGGCGCGGCCGTGATCGGCGCACTGCGCGCCGCGGCGCTGCTGAAGCTGCCGCTCCACGTCGTGGGCCTGATCGGCGCGGTGGAGAACATGCCGAGCGGCACGGCCTACCGGCCCGACGACATCGTCACGACGCTGTCCGGCCAGACGATCGCGATCGCCAACACCGACGCCGAGGGCCGCCTCGTGCTCGCCGACGTACTGCACCACGCGCGCACGACCTACGAGCCTGCCGCGATGATCGACCTCGCGACGCTCACCGGCGCGTGCGGCGTCGCAGTCGGCACGTGGTGCGCCGCGGTGCTCGGCAACGACCAGCGCCTGGTCGGGAAGATCCTCGCCGCGGGCGAGACCACGGGGGAGCGCTACTGGCAGCTGCCGCTCTGGGACGTGCACAAGGAGCACATGCGCGGCCAGATCGCCGACGTGAAGCAGACCGGCGGCCCGCACGGCGGCACGATCACCGCCGCCGCGATGCTGTGGCACTTCGTCGGGGAGACGCCGTGGGCGCACCTCGACATCGCGCCGGTCAGCGACACCGACAAGACCACGTCGCTGCAGCCGCTCGGCGCCACGGGCTTCGGCGTGCGCTCGGTGGTGGAGGTGCTGCGCGGCTGGAAGTGAGAGTCGTTCCGCTCGGGGTCTCACCCCGGGAGGCGAATTCCGGCGCGGCGCATCGCCTCGCCCAGAACCGGCAGCTCTCGCGCAAGTCGTACACCGCATCTCGGGTCGACTTGGTCGAATAACTCCTTATCGTGCGCGTCCGATCTCGCGCCGGGCCATGGGGGGCCGGCGTCGCGCGGGATGGCCCGCGAGCAGGAACTCCCTCCACTTCCACATGCGCCACCCGACTCGCAGCGCGAGCGGGAACTGGCAGGAGAAATCGAAGCGATGCGTTTCTGGATGACTGGCCTGGCACTCGTTCTCAGCGGCGGCTTCGCCGCCTCGGCGATCGCGGGCGACGCCGCCGCTGGCAAGCTCGTGTACACGGGCAAGGGCACGTGCTGGACGTGTCACGGCCAGACGGGCAAGGGCGACGGCCCGGCCGGCAAGGCGCTGAACCCGCCGCCGCGCGACTTCTCGGTCGGCGCGTTCCGATTTGACGCCGACAAGAACGGCAAGCCCGGCGAGGACGCCGACCTGCGGCTCGTGGTCCAGAAGGGTGCGGCCCCGTTCGGCGGCAACCCGGCGATGGCGCCGTGGGGCCACCTCTCGGCGAAGGAAATCGACGACGTGGTCGCCTTCGTCCGCTCGCTGCACAAGTAAGCGGACCGCGCCGCCTGCACCGCGGGCGAGCGCAACGCTGACGCGGGGCCGGGTCGCGAGACCCGGCCCCGTTTGTTTTGGTTTCTTGCGAGCGCGCGATTAGGTTGCGAAAGCGATGGCGGACGACGAGCTCGAACGCGAAGTGACGATGCTGCCGGTGCCGGCCGCGCCCGCTCTGCCGGCGCCGGTCGACGAGGCCGGGCTCGGCCGCGTCGACTCGCTCACGCGCTACATGGCGCAGCTGCGCGCCTACCCGCCGATCTCGCGCGAGGAAGAGCAAGAGCTCGCGCTGCGCTGGGTCTCGACGCACGACCCCGAGGCGGGCCGCCGCCTCGTGCTCGCGAACCTGCGCCTCGTGGTGAAGATCGCGATGGAGTACCGGCGCGCGTGGACGAACACGCTCGACCTCATTCAAGAGGGCAACCTCGGCCTGCTTCAGGCGGTGCAGCGCTTCGACCCTTATCAGGAGGTGAAGCTCGCCACCTACGCCGCGTACTGGATCCGCGCGTTCATCCTCAAGTACCTGATCGACAACATTCGCCTCGTGCGGCTCGGCTCGACGCGCGCGGAGCGCAAGCTCTTCTTCCGCCTCAACAAGGAGAAGCGCGAGCTACAGCGGCTCGGCTTCGAGCCGACGTCGAAGCTGATCGCCGAGCGCCTCGACGTGACCGAGGGCGACGTCGAGTCGATGGAGCAGCGCCTCGGCGGGAGCGACCTCTCGATGGAGGCGCCGATCGGCGACGACGAGGGCGGCGCGCGCTTCGGCGACCTCGTCGCTTCTCCCGAGCCGAGCGTCGAGGCGCAGGTCGCGGACGAGGACTTGCGCGAGACGTTCCGGGGCCACGTGAAGGCGTTCGCGGACAACTTGAAGCCGCGCGAGCAGCGCGTCATGCAGGCGCGCATCCTCGCCGAGGAGCCGCTCACGCTGCAGGCGCTCGGCGACGAGATGGGCCTCACGCGCGAGCGCATCCGGCAGATCGAGAAGAGCCTCGTCGACGACCTGCGCGACTACCTGAAGGAGAAGGTCGTCGACTTCGACTACTACGCGCCGAGCGACGACTGATGCCCAGCGTCCGCAAGCGCGTGGTTGTTACGGGCCGCGTCCAGGGCGTCGCGTTCCGCGCCTCGACGCACGCCCAGGCGACGCGCCTCGGCGTCGCGGGCTGGGTGAAGAACCGCGCGGACGGCGCCGTCGAAGCCGCGCTCGAGGGAGACGCCGCCGCCGTGGAAGCGCTGATCGCATTCTGCCGCCGCGGCCCGCGCTTCGCGGAGGTGCGCAGCGTGGACGTGGTGGACGAGCCCGCGGAAGGCCTCACGGAGTTCGCGATTCGATGACCGCACTCGTGCGCCGTGCGCTCGCCGCCCTGCTCGCGCTCCACCTCGGCGCCGCCGCAGTCGCGGCCGAAAAACGCCCCGAGGTCGTGCTCGACGAGCGCATCCGTGTCGCGGTCGACGTGGTCGAAACGCCCGCGCTGCGCGAACGCGGGCTGTCGGGCCGCGCCGACCTCGGCGAGCACGAGGGCATGCTCTTCCTCTTCCCGACGCAGAAGATCCAATCCTTCTGGATGAAGGAGATGAACTTCGCGATCGACATCCTCTGGGTCCGCGATGGCCAGATCGTGGGCATGTCCGAGAACCTTCCGCCGCCGCCGCGCATGTTGATGGTGCTGCCGCGCTACGCCTCGCCGGTGCCGTGCGACATCGTGCTCGAAGTGCGCGCGGGGCAGGCCAAGCGCTGGGGCCTCGCGATCGGGGATTCGGTGCGCATCGAGCGGTAAGCCGCTCTCAACCCGCGCCGCGCGCGCGCCGAAAACCGAGGCATGGCCGCCGACGCCCCGATGCTCTTCGTCCCCCCGCAGCTTCCGCTGCGGCTCGAGCCCGGTCGTGAAGTCGTGATCGGCCGCAGCGTCGAGTGCGAGCTGCGGGTTCCCGCCGTCGCCGCCTCGCGGCGGCACGCCGCCGTGATCTGGCGCGATGGCGCGGTGCTGGTGCGCGATCTCGGCAGCACGAACGGCACGCTGGTGAACGGCGCCAAGATCGAGGGCGAGCGCTCGCTCGATCCCGGCGATCGCATCGAGGTCGGCGGCATCAGCGTCACGTTCTGCCGCATCGACGCGAGCTACGCGCAGACCAGCGCGCCCGCGGACCGCACGGTCGTCTCCTTCGATCCTGCGCCCGCACCGCAGGCGTCCGCGCTGCGCGGCGATCTCGCGAAGATTCCGCTCTTTGCCGTGCTGCAAATGCTGGAGATGGGTGGCCAGAGCGGCTGTCTTGCAGTGGAGAGCGCGGCCGGCGAGTGCGCGATGTGGCTGGTGAGCGGCCGGGTCGTGCACGCCGAGGCCTCGAAGCAGCGCGGCATCGAGGCCGCCTTCGAGCTCGCCCAGATCGAAGCGGGCCGTTTCGAGTTCACGCCGGGCAGCCCGCCGCCGGAGCAGAGCTTCGAGATGTCCGTCACCGAGATCATTCTCGAAGCGTCGCGCCTGCTCGACGAGGCGAACGCGGCTCAGTGAGCCTTCGCGGCTGCGACGCGGCCGGCCGTCAGCTCGCGGCGCACCGCCGCGTCCACGCCGTCCGTGTCGTGACCGCACGCTTCGCGCAGCGCTGCGTCGATGCCCACGCCGCGGCCGAGGCTCCGTAACAACTCGGCGCGCGCCGGCGCGCTGGTGTGGCGCACGAGCCAGTCCGCCGTCGCGGTCGAGATCGCGTAGGCGAGCCGCGCCTCGCGGTCGCTGAGCCCGCTGAAGCTCGGCGCGATGCGGCGCAGCGAGAGCCACGCGTCGTCTGCGATCGCGCTGCGCAGCTGTGTCTCTTCCGCGCGCGAGAGCGCGGGGCGCTTCAGCGCAGTGCGCTCGAGCCACTCCGCGAGCCCCTCGTTGAGCCAGTACGGCCCGTCGCCGCCGGTTTGAAGCTTGAACAGCGCGTGCGTGTACTCGTGCACGAGCAGTCCGCGAAGCTCTCCGCCGGGGTGCGCCGCCGAGACGACGTGAATCCGGCCATCGAAGAAGCCCACGGTCTGGAACGAGAAGCGATGCGCGTGCGCGCGCGCGTAGTTCGCACGGCCGTAGAGCACGACGCCGAGCGGATCCGCTGGAGCGAGCCCGAGCGCGGCGCCGACGTGCGCGCGCGTGTCGTCGAGGATGCGCGCGACGGTGGCGCCGTACGCGGCGCCGCCCGCCTCGAGCAGCGACGTGTCGGCGTCGATCGCGAAGTCGGGATGCCTCAGCGCGACGAAGCGCGGCTCGCGCTCGCCCTGCAGCGCCTGTAGGCGGCGCTCGTCGTCGAGCTGCGCCAAGCGCCGGCGCGCAGACGCGCGCCACGCGTCGTAGTCCTCGCCCGCGACGGAGAGGAACGCGCGCAGATGCGCCTCGGCGGCGTCGAGATGCCCGCGGCGGCTCTGGATCAGGGCGAGGTAAAAGTGCGCCTCGGGGCGACCCGCGTCGCGCCGTAACACCTCGTGCAGGCGCGCCACCGCAAGCTGCGTGTCGCCCCGCCGGAGATCGACGAGCGCCTCGCGCACTGCTCGGTAGGCGCGGTCGTCCTCGGAGCTGCTCGCGCCGCGCTCGGGCGGAAGCGGCGGCGCAGCGCGCGTCCCCGCCCACAGCTCGCGGGCTTCGCTGACCGCGCGTGCACTCGCGGGCGCGTTGTCGTTCGTGGCGTGCATGACGCCCCGCTCGTCCACCCACACGCGAATCTCCGCAGGCGTGAGGCACACGAGTGCCGCAAGCGCGCAGACGCCGTGGGCGGTAGAGCGCAGCGCAGACGAGAAGCGACGCCGCGAGACAGTCACGCGTGTAGGTGCCGCTGCGTGCCGCGGAAGCGACGTGTAGCCGGCGCGCAGCGGGGCAGCAGATCGACGGCACTCGTCGCGGAAGTCGCGCAGCGTCCGTGCAGAATTCGCCGCGTGCGGCGCGCCGTGGATTCAGTGCTTGTGCGCGTGTTGCCCCATGCGCTTCGTCGCCTCGCCGACCAGATGACCGAGCTCCGGCAGTGCGAGGCGCTCCATGGCGAGTCGAATCGCCGCGGGCGACCCCGGGAGCCCGAACACGACCTTGCCGCTGCGCGAGCCCGCAAACGCGCGCGACAGCATCGCCGCGGGGCCGATCTCCTGGAACGAGAGCATGCGGAACAGCTCGCCGAAGCCCGGCAGCTCGCGCTCGAGCAGCGGGCGCACGGCCTCGGGCGTGACGTCGCGCGGCGAAGTCCCGGTGCCGCCGGTGAGCATCACGGCGCGGCACGCCTCGGTCGCGAGCGCGCGCTGGAGCGCGCCGCGAATCGCCTCGACGTCGTCGCGCACGATCTCGCGCGACACGACGGCGTGCCCCGCGCCGGCGATCAGCTGCGCGAGCAGATCGCCCCCGCTGTCGGTCTCCGGCGTGCGCGTATCGCTCACCGTAATCACTGCGCAGCCGACGCTCTTCGGCGCGCTCGCGTGATGCTGCGCCGCGGCGGGCGAGTGCTTGGGAGCCGTGCTCAGGCGTGATCCTCGACCCAGTACTCACCGCTCTCCGCGAACTCTTTCTTCCAGATCGGCACGCGCTGCTTCAGCACGTCGATCGTGTAGCGGCATGCGGCGAACGCCTCGGCGCGGTGTTTCGCCGCGGCGGCGACCACCACCGCGATTTCTCCGATCGGCAAGTGGCCGACGCGGTGCGCGACCGCGACGCGCGCGCCCCACTGCTGCGCGGCCTCGTCGCAGATCTTCTCCATCTCGCGCTCGGCCATCTCGGGGTAGGCCTCGTACTCGAGGTGACGGATCGAGTGGCCGCGCGAGGCGTCGCGCACGGTGCCGACGAACGTGACGATGCCGCCGGTGTCGGGGCCGAGCACACGGTTCACGACCGCGCCGGTATCGAGCGGCTGGTCGGAGATCCAGCAGCGCTTGGGCTCGCTCCCGCCCGAAACCGGGGGCAAGAACGCGACCTCGTCCCCGTCCGCGAGCGCGTGCTCGAAGCCTACCACGTTCTGGTTCACCGCAACGCGCAGCTTCGCACCGAGCTTCTCGAACGCCGCGTGGTCGGCGGCGAGCAGCGCAAACAGCTCGGCCACGCGCGCGCCGGCGTCGAGCGAGACCGCGAGCTCCTTCGCGCCCGTGGCTTCTCGCAGCGACCCGAAGAGGCGAACCATGACCTGCATGGCGCGGCAACGTACCCAGGCCGCGAGTCGGCGGCGAGCGCGCTCAAGCCCCCGCGCGCGGCGGCCGAAGCGCGGTCATGACCTCCGAGTTCGTGCGACCCCTGCGCAGCAAGATCGAGCTTGCGCTCGACCGCCTGCGGCCGGCGCTGATCGCCGATGGCGGCAACGTCGAGCTGCTCGAAGTCTCGGAGGAAGGCACCGCGCGCATCGAGTTTCAGGGCGCCTGCGCGACCTGCCCCGCGCAGGCCGCGACGCTGCGGCTGGCGCTCGAGCCGTACGTGAAGGCCGAGGTCCCGGAGGTCGCCGCGCTCGTACCGGTGACGACCATCGCGCGACCCGAGGCGTGACCTCGTAGACTGCGCCCCGTTTCGGGGGGAGCGATGGCGGCGCGCAAGAAGACTCGGCGCAAGCCTGCGCGGCGCGCGAAGGCGAAGTCGGCCGCGCGCCCTAACAAACGCGCGCGCAAGGGATCTTCGAAGCGCCGCGCCAAGAAGAAGCCCGCGAAGCCGACGCGGGCGCAATCTCCGCAAAAGCGCACCACGCTCGCCGCGCCCACTCCGAGGGCGCAGACGCATGCCGCGAAGCCGTCACTCGCGACCGCGCCCGCCGCGCCCTCCCCGTCACGCGGCTTCGCGCAGTCGCTCGCGCTGCTCGCGAGCGAGGCCGTGCGCGTCGGCGTCGTCGCGCACTGGTTCTCGCGCGGTGGAGTGGCGCAGCTCACGCTCGAAGCGCCGCTCGAGGCTGGCGAACGCCTGCACGTGCGCGGCGCGACGAGCGACTTCCTCGCGATCGCTACCTCGCTGCGCGTGAACCGCGCGGGAGTCGCCCGCGCTGAGCCCGGCGCCGCGAGCCTCGCGCTGCCACAACGCGCGCGCCCGGGCGACGTCGTCTACGCCCTGCGAGCGCCCGCGTGACCTCGCTGCCGTGCCCGCACTGCGGCGGCGCGAGCCCGCTCGCGAGCTGGCTCGATCGCGCCGACGCGAAGCTCGCACCCGCGAACAGCGTGCGCGCGGAGTGCCCGCGCTGCGACGCCGAGGCGTACCTCGCGCTGCGCGCCGGCGAAGCCGCGATCGGCTCGCTCTCCCCCGCGCCCGCGCTGTTCCGCCCCGAGCGCCGCGCACAGATCGCGGGCCTCGACGTGCGCGAGCGCTTCGACCACGTCGCGGTCGCGCTCGAAGCGCGCAGCTGGCGGTTCGAGCCCTAGCGAGCGCGACATTCCGGCCGGGCCGAAATGTCTCACGCGTGATGCAATTCGGCCCGGCCGGATCGCATCACGACGGCCACTGGCGCTCGCGTCAGCCGATCGGCGGCTTCGGCGGCTGCGGGCTCGCGGCGGACGTGAGGCTCGCCTTCTTGTCCGACATCTTCAGCTGCCCGTTCAGCACGGCGCCGTCTTCCATCACCAGACTCGGCGTCGACACGTTGCCGTCCACCCGGCCGGTCTTGTGCATCACGATCTTCTTGCCCGCGACAATGTCGCCCGCCACGGTGCCGCTGATGATCACGATCTGAGAGCGCACGTTCGCCTCGATGATCCCGGTCTCGCCGACCACGAGCGTGTTCTCGCTCGAGATCTCCCCCGCGAAGTGGCCGTCGATCCGCACCGTGTCCTTGAACGAGAGCTTGCCCTCGAACGAAGAGCCCTGATCGATGAACGCGGTGAGCGCGCCGAGATCAGCGCCCGTGGACGTTTGCGGTTGCGAGTCAGTCGTACGGCGGCCAAAGGCCATGGGTGCCTCCGAGATTCGGCACGAATCGGCCTCGCCGTCGGCGGACTTGAGGCAGGTGGGCCGCCTGCGCGCGTGGAATTCGAGAGATCGCTCCGTAGACTGCCGCGCCACCATGGATGCCCGCGAAAAACTGCTATCCGCGCTACGCGCGGGCCGCGTGCACGGGGCCTACCTGTTCGCGGGCCCCGGCGAGGCGCCGCGCCGCGCGGCCGAGTGGTTCGTCCGCGCGCTCGCGTGCGCGGGCGACGCCGCCGGTGAGCTGCCGTGCGAAGCCTGCCCCGCGTGCCGGCGTTCGCGCGGCAGCGAGCCGCCGGTCGCGCTCGACGGCGACGGCAAGAGCGGCCCGCTCTATCGCCACGTCGGCGACCACCCCGACTTGTTATGGGTCGAGCGCGGGGAAGAGAAGACGCGCGTCACGATCAAACAGGTGCGCGAGCTCCAGCATGTGTTTCGCCTGAAGGGCACGAGCGGCGGGCGGCGCGCCGCCGTGATCGCAGACGCGGAGTGGCTGAACCAAGAAGCGCAGAACGGCCTGCTGCGCACGATCGAGGAGCCGCCGCCGCGCACGACCTTCGTGCTGGTGTGCGCGAGCCCGGCCGGGCTGCTCGCGACCGTGCGCTCGCGCTGCCTGCGCGTCGACTTTCCCTTCGAGCGCGCGCCCAGCCCCGCGAGCCCGGAGGCGCCCGAGGAAGTGCGCGAGCTCGCGGCGCGGCTCGCGGACGCGGGCCGCATGCCGCTGCCCGCGCTGCTCGACTGGGCGGAGGAGTTCCGCGGCCCGCGCGCGATCGCGGCCGCGAAGGTGGGCGAGCTGTTGGGCGTGGGCGCGGCGTGGCTGCACGAGGAGATCGCGCGCGGCGCCGGCGAAGGCCGCGACGTGCGCGGCGCGCTCGGCGCGTTCGGCGAGCTGTCGGAGTGCCGCAAGGCGCTGGCGCAGCGCAACGCGAACCCGCAGATGGTCGCCGAGCGCGCGCTGCTCTCGCTGCGGGAGGCCCTCTCGTGAGCGGCCACTACTTCGTCACCGCGCCGATCTATTACGCCAACGGCGCGCCGCACATCGGCCACACCTACACGACGATCCTCGCCGACACGCTCGTGCGCTGGCACCGCCTGCACGGCCGCACCGCGTTCTCCGTGTCGGGCACGGACGAGCACGGCGAGAAGATGGTCGAGGTCGCCGCCAAGAACGGCGAGACGCCGCGCCAACTCGTCGATCGCATCTCGCCGCTGTTCGTCGCGGCCTGGAACGATCTCGGCATCCACCCCAGCGCGTTCGTGCGCACCACCAGCGAGCGCCACGTGCGCAACGTGCAGGCGCTCCTCCAGCGCGTCCACGATGCGGGCTGGATCGAGCTGCGCACGTACGCGGGCGACTACTGCGTCGGCTGCGAGCGCTTCGTGACCGAGCGCGACCTCGTGAATGGCGTTTGCCCCGATCACGAGCGCAAGCCCGAGCGCCGCAACGAGACGAACTACTTCTTCCTGATGAGCCGCGCCTTCGACTGGCTGCGCGCGCACATCGACGCACACCCGGACTTCATTCGCCCCGAGCGCTACCGCAACGAAGTGCTCGGCATGCTGCGCGACGCGAGCGGCCTCGGCGATCTCTCGATCTCGCGCCCGAAGACGCGGCTCGACTGGGGCATCGAGCTGCCCTTCGATCGCGACCACGTGTGTTACGTGTGGTTCGACGCCCTGATCACCTACTTGACCGGCGCGGGCTTCGACGGCGAGAAGGCGATCGACGCGCAATCCGGCGAGTTCGACGCGCGCTGGGCCGCGGCCGAGCACTTGATCGCGAAGGACATCTTGAAGCCGCACGCGATCTTCTGGCCGATCATGCTGCGAGCCATCGGCCTCGCGCCGCCGAAGCACCTGAACGTGCACGGCTATTGGAACGTCGATGCGCGCAAGGTCTCGAAGAGCCTCGGCAACATGATCGCGCCTAAGCTGTTACGGGACCGCTACGGCTTCGAGCAGGCGCGTTACTTCCTCTTGCGCGAGATGAGCTTCGGCAACGACGCGAACTTCACGGAAGAAGCGCTGGTCGAGCGCGTGAACGCAGACCTCGCGAACAACCTCGGCAACCTGCTGAGCCGCACGCTGAATCTGGTGGAGAAGAACTGCGCAGCGAAAGTGCCAGAGCCCGACTCGCGGGTCGAACCGGCCGCTCTCGACTCCGCATGGCGGAAAGCGCTCGGCGTGCTCGCCGCGTGGGACGGCGATGTCCGATTCCACCTCGCCCTCGAAGCGATCGTGGAGCTCTCGACGGCAGCAAACCGATACATCGACGAATGCGCTCCCTGGAAGGCGGCAAGGGTGCCGGGCTCGGAGGGTGCGGTACGGACCTGTCTCTACTGGTCGTGCCAGGCGCTGCATCGACTCGGGCGGCTGCTTGCTCCATTCCTGCCGAATGCGTCGCGGGAGATCCTCTCGCGCCTCGGGGCTTCGGAGCCCACGGATTACCCAAGCCTGAGCGAGCTCCTCCCCGAGCACGTGCGCGCAGTCGCGCCCGGCACGCCCATCGCCAAGGGCGCCCCGCTCTTCCCGCGCCTTGCGCCGCCCGCGCCCGCGGCCTGACAAGAAGTTGGCGCGGCGATGTGGATCGACTCGCACTGTCACGTGACCGCCGACGAGTTCGGCGGCGACCAGGCCGGCGTGATCGCGCGCGCGGCAGCGGGCAGCGTCGACACCCTCATCGCGATCGGCGCGGGCTACGGCGTCGCGCACAATGCGCGCGCGGTCGAGCTTGCGGCGCGCGACGCGCGCGTGTTCGCGACGGTGGGCGTGCACCCGCACGATGCGCGGCAGCTCGACGACGCGGGCAAACAGCAGCTGCGCGCGTGGCTCACCGCGCCGCGCGTCGTCGCGGTCGGCGAGTGCGGGCTCGACTACTGGTACGAGCACTCGCCGCGCGCCGAGCAGCGCGAGGTGTTCGCATGGCACGTCGCGCTCGCGCGCGAGCTGCGGCTCCCGGTCTCGATCCACGTGCGCGACCGCACGAGTGACGCCTATGAGGAGCTGCTCGACATCTGGCGGGCCGAAGGTCGCGGCGAAGTGCGCGGTGTCCTGCACTGCTACACGCACGATCTCGCTTTCGCGCGCCGCGCGATCGACGCGAACCTGCTGATCTCGTTCTCCGGGATTCTCACGTTCAAGAAAGACCGCGGGCTGCGCGACGTCGCGGCGGCGTTGCCGCTCGACCACGTGCTGGTCGAGACCGACGCGCCGCTGCTCGCGCCCGAGGGCCTGCGCGGGCGCCGCAACGAGCCGGCGAACGTGGCGCGCGTGGGCGCCGCGCTCGCGCTCGCACAGCAGCGGCCGCTCGAGGAGATCGCGCACGCGACCGCGGCGAATGCGCGCGCGCTGTTCGGGCTCCCGTCGTGAGCGCGGCGAGCGAGCTCGAGCGCTTGTTGGGGCTCGCGACGCGCCTCGCGCGCGAGGCGGGCGCGATTCAGCGCGCGAGCTACGAGGCCGTTCGCACGATCGACTCCAAGAGCCAGCCGAACGATCTCGTCACCGAGGTCGACCGCGCCTGCGAGGCGCATCTCGTCGCCGCGCTCGCCGAGGAGCGCCCCCACGACTCGGTGCTCGCGGAGGAAGGCGGCGGCACGGAGAAGCCGGGCGCGACGTATCGCTGGGTGATCGATCCGCTCGACGGCACCACGAACTACGCGCACGGCTACCCGCGCTTCGCCGTCTCGATCGGCGTCGAGCGCGAGGGTGCGCAGGCGTGTGGGGTCGTCTACGACCCGCTGCTCGACGAGCTCTATCACGCCGTTCGCAGCGGCGGCGCCTTCCGCAACGGGCGACGCATTTCGGTGTCGCGCGAGGCCGACCTGCGGCGCGCGCTCGTCTCCACGGGCTTCGCCTACGACAAGGCCATCACCGAGGACGACAACACGCGCGAGTTCCGCGCGCTCCTGAAGAACGCGCGCGAGGTGCGGCGCGACGGCAGCGCCGCGCTCGACCTCTGCTACGTCGCCGGGGGACGCTTCGACGCCTACTGGGAGTTCAAGCTGAAACCTTGGGACGTGGCGGCGGGGACGCTGATCGTCACCGAGGCGGGCGGGCGGGTCACAGATACGGTGGGCGGAGGCGAGTTCCGCAGCGGAGCGAGTGTGCTGGCGTCGAACGGCGCGCTGCACGCCGCAATGCTGGCGGGGCTCGCGGCGGCCAAGACCTGACAACGAGGACTCGGCGATGCGCGGCCTGATCACTTCGCTCTGCGGGCTCGGCATCGCGGCGGCAGCGGCGGCGCAATCCCCCGGCGCCGCACCGGGCAGCGCGACGCCTCAGCCGCCGCTGCAGATCCTCGTCTACACGCCCCAGGGCCAGCCGATGGCGCTGACGCCCTACCCGGCGCCGCCCACGGTGCAGATGCACCCGCTGCGCCAGATGATCGAGCACACGCCCGACCGCGTCGTCGTGGTGCGCCACGCGGCGCAGCCCCCGATCCCGTTCGTGGGCGGCGGCGCGCTCGAGATCGAGTCGCTCGGCGTGTTCGAGCCGGGCTTCGAGGAGAAGCGCCTGTTCGGCATTCGCCTCACCGTGAATCGGCCGGAGATCCCGGAGAAGGAGCGCAGGTTCTATCTCGAGCCGCGCGACGTCGACGGACTCACGCGCACGATCAGCGTGATCGAGGAAGTGATCGCCTCGGGCGCGCGCAACGCCACCGACGTCGAGTACTTCACGCCCGACGGCTTCGGCTTCGGCTACCGCACGCGCGCGGGCAAAGGCGAGCGCTACCTGCGTGCGAGCCGCGGCGAGATCTTCCGCGCGCCGCTCGGCGCAGACGGGCTCACGCGACTGCGCGACGCCCTCGAAGCCGCGCGCGCCGGCATCTTCGGCGGCTGAGCCGCGCGAGCGACTCGTTCCGCGCGCTCATTCGGGAGGCGCCGGCTCCACCTTTTCCGCGAAGCTCGCGCGGAATTGCGCGGCGCTCTGCGGCAGCGCGCTCGCGCGCGATTCGGCGACCCAGTAGACGACGCTGCGATCTGCGCGCATCGCCGCCAGCCCGGAGCCGGCGCGCAGCACGCCGAGGCGCACGTCGGCGAGCACGGGCGCCACATCGCCCTCCCCTTCGCCGCGCACGACGAGCTGCGCGCGCGCGGGCGCGAGGCCGAACGCGGCGAGCTCCGCTTCGCCTAACGACTCGGCAGCGATGCTCTCCCCGCTGAGCGACGCGATCTCCGCGACGAGCGCGCTCGCGGCGCCCGGAGCCATCGGCGGCGTGGCCTTCCAACCGTCCGCGCCGTTCGTGCCTGTCACGACGAGCGACTCCTCGCCGCTGAACTTCAGCGTGAAAGCCTTCGCGTCGCCCGTCGCGAAGAAGCCGAGCGTCTTGTCGCGCAGCGCGGTCACGCTCTTCGGGAGCCGCTCGAGAACGGAGCCTTCGACTTCCACCGCGCCGCTCGCACCGCTGCGCGCGGCGACGCGCGAGCCCTCGCGCGCGGCGCCGAGCGTGAGCGCATAGCTCGCGCCGCCTTCGAGGGTCAGCTCGGCGCGGTACTGCGGCGCCGCGAAGCCGAGCTCGGCGTCGGGCGGCGGCGCGTCGAGGAACTCCTCCGCGCGGAGACCCTGGAGGTCGCTGATCAGCGACTGCACCGCGATGTCGTCCGCGGCGTCCTCGAGCGGCGCCGCGAGGCGCCAGTCGTCGCCCTTCTTCTCGAGCGTCGCGGCGCCGCCCGCCCACGTGAGCGCGATCTTCGTCACCTTCTCGCGCTCGAAGTCGAAGAGCCGCGTCTCGCGCAGCTCCTGCAGCGTCTTGGTGAGCGAATTCGTCTGCCACTGCGGCACCACGAACACGCGCGCGTCGCCCTCCGCAGCGACGTAGGTGTTGCCCGCGACGGGGGTTGGGTCGCCGAGGCGCAGCGCGTAAGTCTTCCCGCCCGCGGCGAAGCGCACGCGCGGCTCGCGCGTGAGGCCGTAGCTGCCCAGCGGCTCGGGGTGCAGCGCGGCGTCCTCGGCCGCGGGATCGAACACGGTGCTGCTCGCGAGATCGGCGAGAGCGGAGGCGATGCCGCCCGCGGCGAACTCGTCGGCCGCGAAGTCGATCGGCTTCGCGATGCGCCACTTCTCGCCGCGCTTCTCGAGCCGCACGACGCCGCCGTCCGGCTGCGCGAGCTCGACCCACTCGATCGCGTCCTGCTCGACGCCGGGGAACACCTCGGTCTGCGCGGCATCGCCCTCGGGCTTCGCGTCTTCCCGCAGCTCGAACCACCAGAGCGCGCTGCCCGCCAGCGCGACGAGCAGAGCCAGTAACAACGTGCGGGAAGGCTTCATGGCGGAACCTACGACGTCAGCGTCCCGGCGCGCGGCGCCGGCGCCACCACGCGATCACGCCGAGCACGGCGATCCCTTCGGGCACCACGAACAGCGCCGCGGTGCGGATGCTGCGCAGTGTGTCGTCGGTGACCGCGAGCTGGCTCGCCCCGGGCCGGCGCGGGCGAATCGTGATGCCCTCGGGCTCGCCGAGCAGCCAGTTCACGCTGTTGAGGAAGATGTCGCGGTTGCGGAACTGCCCGATCCACTGATTCGTCGCGAAGTCCGAGTCGCCGAACACGACGAGCTTGCCGCGCTGTTTGCCTTCCGCGGGAGTTACGACGGCTTCTCCGGCGACTGCGATCGGAACCGTGCCGACGATCTCCTTCTCCGGATCCGGCCGTGGGTCCTGGCTCTGCAGGCTCGCGAAGTCGGTCTCGGCCCAGCTCTGCTCGCCCGTCGTCACGATCGTCTCGAGCCCGTTGCCTTCGCTCGCGGGCTTCACGCTGCTGACGGCGGCGTAGAGCGTGAAGTCGCCGAGCACGCGCGTGATCGGGTGGTCGCCGTACTGCGCCGCGAACGGCGTGTACGGGCTGCCCGAGAGCGCCTGCACGATGTCGACCACCACGTCGTCGCCGACCGTGACGCCCCACTTCGCGAGATCGCCGCGCAGGTCGGTCTGCGCGCGCGGGTCCATCAGCACGAGCAGCGAGCCGCCGCGCTCGAGGTAGCGCTGCAGCGTGGCGTGCTCCGCCTCGATGTACGGACGCGTCGGGCCCGCGAGCACGAGCACATGCGCGTCCTCGGGCACCTCGGCGCCCGACGCGAGCAAGAGCGGCTTCACCTCGAACGCCTCGTTCGTGAGCGCCTCCACGGCTTGGCTCATGCCCGCGCCGTCCTTCGCAGCGTCGCCCTCGATCGCGCGCTCGTTGTGCCCGACCGAGAAGTAGACCTTCTTCGCGCTGCGGCGCGTGAGCTTCACGATCGCGTTGGTGAGCGCCTCTTCCGTCGGCTCCGTGACCTCGGTCGTCTCCGTGCCGAGCTTCACGTGGATCAGCCCGCTCGCGAGCCGCTCGTTCGAGATGCCGAGCTCGCGCAGCCGGCCCGGCTTGTTGTTGGGATCGAACACCTCGATCGAGACGCGATCCGGCGCCAGTTCCTGGTACTTCGCGAGGAGCTCGTTCAGCCGCGCGTGCTCGAACGAGTTGTAGAGCGCGGTGAGCGCGAGCGGCTGCTTCAGCCCGGTGATCGTGGTGACGGTCTGCTCCGAGAGCGAGTGCAGCTTCGCCTCGGTGAAGTCCCACTTCGTCTCGTTCTGCGTGACGAAGTATGCGCCGATGCCGAGCAGCGCGATCGTGAACAGCATCCCGAGGATCGCGCTGGTGCCGTACTTGCTCGCGCGCCGCGCCTCGCCCGAGCGCAGCCGCGCGCGCACGCCGTCGAGATTCGCGCCGATCGAGACGAGCACGAGCACGAGGCCGACGACGAAGTTGCCGATGCTCCACGCAAACTGCTCGAGCACCGCGTCGAGCACGATCACGCCACTGGAAAGCGTCTCGACCAGCGCCGACACGAAGGCGAACACGATCAGGACCGCGCCGATCCATCCGAACAGGCTCGCGAAGCGCTTCATGGCTAGCGCCACCTCACGGATTCGATCGCGGTCTTGGTGACGACGAGGAACGCGCCGATCACGAACGCGAAGTACGCGAGCGCGCGCGTGTTCACGAGCCCGCCGAGCAGCTCCTCGAAGTGCTGCGCCGAGGAGAGCCACTTCACCGCGGCCATGCCGTGCTCGACGAAGGCGTTGCTCCCGGCGGCGGCGGCGGAGGCTTGGCCCGCGATGTCGCCCACCAGGAACAGGATCAACAGCACGACGAAGGTGAGGATGAAGGCGATCACCTGGCTGCGCGTGAGCGAGGAGAAGAACGCGCCGACCGCGGCGTAGCTGAGTCCGACCGCCCAGAAGCCGCCGATCGCGACGGCGGTCTGGGCGCGCTCGGGGCCGGGGTTCCCGTAGTAGAAGAGCAGCCCCACGTAGCCGCAGAGCACCGCGATCAAGAGCGTCACCATCGCGGCGGTCGCGAGGTACTTCCCTAACACCAGCTCCCAGATCGTGATCGGGCTGGTGAGGTAGAGCTCCTGCGTGCCGTTGGTCTTCTCGTTGGCGAACAGGCCCATCGTGAGCGCCGGCACCACGAACAGCATCACGATCCACATCGTCTGGAGCAGCGGCGCGAGGATCTGCTCGTGCAGGTTGAGGCGCTCCAGCACCTGCGGGTCGGGGTAGCTCTGCGCCTGCGCGTAGAACGCGATCAGCGCGACGAAGAAGAAGCCCGCGATCACCGCCCACAGCGAGAGCACCGCGTACGCGACGGGCGACACGAAGTACGAGCGCAGCTCGCGGCCGGCGATGGCGAGGGTGTGTCTCACGGCGTCGCCTCGGCCTGCGGCGGTTCGCTCGGCGGCGCGGCCGGCGCGGGCTCCTCGCGCTGCGTGGCGCGCGTGAACGCCTCCATGAGGCTCGCGCCGCCTGCGGTGATTTCTGCGATCGGCTGATCGAGTGCGACGCGCCCGTTGTTGATGAGAATCACGCGCCGACAGATCGCCTCGACCTCCGCGAGGATGTGCGTCGAGAGCACGATCGTGTGCTTGCCCTCGGCGTCGGTCGCGAGCGAGGCGAGCAGAGCGCGAATCTCTTGGATCTGGATCGGATCGAGGCCGACGGTGGGCTCGTCGAGGATCAGCACCTTCGGCTCGTGCACGATGGCCTGCGCGATGCCGACGCGCTGGCGGTAGCCCTTCGAGAGCGCGCCGATCACGCGGCGCCGCACGTCCGCTAGCCCGCAGCGCTCCATCGCGCGCTCGACCGCCAGCTTGCGCCCCGCGCGCGGCACGTCCTTCAGCTTCGCGACGAACGTGAGGTAGCCCTGCACGTCCATCTCGGGATAGAGCGGCGGCGTCTCGGGCAAGTATCCGATCGCGCGGCGCGCAGCGAGCGGCTCGTGGAAGATGTCGTGGCCGTCGATCAGCGCGGTGCCGTCGCTCGCCGGGAGGAAGCCCGTGAGGATGCGCATCGTCGTGGTCTTGCCCGCGCCGTTCGGGCCGAGGAAGCCGACCACTTCGCCCGCGCCGATCTCGAAAGAGACGCCGCCCACCGCGACGAAATCCCCGTACCGCTTGACGATGCCCTTCGCCTGGATCACGCGAGCCTCATTCCACGATTGCGCCGCGACCGAAACCGAGCCCGCGCGTGCAGTTCCGCCGCGCGCGAGAATATCTCACTTGAGCCTGCGCAGCTTGACCCACTGGTAGTAAGAGGAAGAGCCCGGCACCGAGCCGCCCTGCCCCATTCCGTACTGGAGCTGGAAGCCCGACTCCGCGCTGTCCACGATCTTCTTGAAGGCCTCGATCTTGCGGCCGGGGTCGTCGGGGTTCAGGCCGTGGAAGACGAGGTCGACCTGCGCGCGCGACGACAGCACGTTCAGCACCGTGACCGCGAGCGTGAAGACTTTGCCGATGCCCTCGACCGCCTCCACCGAGAAGCGCGGCACCTCGACCTGATCGAGCGCGAACGAGTATTCGAGCCGCATCGCGAGCCCCCCGGACTTGTTGGGCGCGCAAGTTGCCCAGCGCTCGCGCGCGCTGCAAGGCAAATCGCTTCAGCGCGCCTCGGGTGTGTCCGTGTCGCTCCCGCCGCGGGAGAGCTCCACGCGTGCCCGGCGCGCGAGCCCGACGTAGGCCGCGCGAATCTGTTCCAGCTCGTGCTCCTCGAGCTCCTCCAGGTCGAGCAGCGCGTTGTGCGCGCCGCGCGTCGCGCGCAGCAGCTCGTCGAGCTTGATCTGGATCGCCTCGGAGTCGCGGTTCTGCGTCGCCTGAATCAAGAACACCATCAGGAACGTGACGATCGTGGTGCCCGTGTTGATCGCGAGCTGCCAGGTGTCGCTGTACGCGAACAGCGGGCCGGTCACGAGCCAGAGCGCGATCACGCTGACCGCGAGGCTGAACGCGAGCGGACGCCCCGTCGCGCGCGAAGTCGCTTTCGCGATGCGGGTGAAGAGCGAAGTGGACTTGGTGGGACGCATGAAAACCTCCGACGACGAGAGCTTGCCTGAGGCCCGCGTTGACTCATGCGGGATTCGCGCCTTCACTTCCGCCCGTGACCGAGCCCGCCGAGCGCCGCCTCGCCGCGATTCTCTCCGCCGACGTCGCAGAAGCGCGCGGTTCGCGAGAGAAGAGATCACTCCGAGCAAGCCTCCTGCAATCCGCCTCCTGCGATTGCGCCGCAGCGCCGCTCGCCTCCTAGCAACCAACACGCGCGCAGCGTTGCGGATCGGTCGGCTCAACGCCGACCGATCCGCACTCTCCCCGTAAGGGGCACGAGCGAACGCAGAAGCAAGAGCAGGCGCGGCGGTGCCCCGAACGAGCGACGCGACCCCCCCCCAACAACTCAGGTCCGCGCCAGCCGCTCCGCCTCGAGCTGCTTCACTCGATCCCGTATCTCCGCCGCCCGCTCGTACTCGAGCTTCCCAGCCGCTTCCTTCATCTCCCGCTTCAGCGCCGCGATCACCAGCGGCAACTCGTGCCACGGCACATCCGCTTCGCGCTTCTTCTTCTCCGCGCGCGTCGGCACCGTCACGTAGTCCTGCTCCCAGATCGAGTCGCGCAGGCTCGCGATCTTCTTCACCACGC
Source organism: Deltaproteobacteria bacterium (assembly GCA_016875395.1). NCBI lineage: Bacteria > Pseudomonadati > Myxococcota > Myxococcia > Deltaproteobacteria bacterium. The sequence continues at coordinate 99,921 of VGRF01000004.1, forward strand.
TCTTCGGCGTGATGCCGTGCTCCGCGTTGTAGGCGAGCTGCGCGTCGCGCCGGCGATTCGTCTCCGCGAGGGTCTCACGGATCGAGTCGGTCTCCTTGTCGGCGTACAGGATCACGGTGCCGTTCACGTTGCGCGCGGCGCGGCCGATCGTCTGGATCAGGGAGCGCGTCGAGCGCAGGAAGCCCTCTTTGTCCGCGTCGAGGATCGCCACGAGCGACACCTCGGGGATGTCGAGGCCTTCCCGTAACAAGTTGATCCCCACCAGCACGTCGAACACGCCCTCGCGCAGCTCGCGGATGATCTCGGTGCGCTCGATCGTCTGGATGTCGCTATGCAGGTAGCGGACCTTCACGCCGTGCTCGGCGTAGTACTCGGTCAGCTGCTCGGCCATGCGCTTGGTCAGCGTCGTCACGAGCACGCGGTCGCCGCGCGCCACGCGCGCGCGAATCTCGCCCAACAAGTCGTCGACCTGCCCGGTCGCTTTGCGGATCTCCACCTGCGGATCGACGAGGCCCGTGGGGCGGATGATCTGCTCGACCACCACGCCGTGGCACTTCGTGAGCTCGTATTCGGCGGGCGTCGCACTCACGTAGATGCGCGTCTTCGCGCGCGCCTCCCACTCGTCGAAGCGCAAGGGGCGATTGTCGAGCGCGCTGGGCAGGCGGAAGCCGTACTCCACGAGCGTCTCCTTGCGCGCGCGGTCGCCGCGGAACATCGCGCCGATCTGCGGCACCGAGACGTGGCACTCGTCGAGGAACACGAGCCCTTCGCTGGAGAAGTAGTCGTAGAGCGTGTACGGCGTCTCGCCGGCGCTGCGGCCGTCGAGCCAGCGCGAGTAGTTCTCGACGCCGGGGCAGAAGCCCATCTCCTCGAGCGACTCGAGGTCGAACATCGTGCGCTGCTCGAGGCGCTGCGCTTCGAGGAGCTTGCCCTGCTCGCGGAATTGGCGGAGCCGCTCAGCGAGCTCGTCGCGGATCCCCGCGACCGCCTTCTTGATGCGCTCTTGCGTCGAGACGTAGTGGCTCGCGGGGTAGATCACGGTGCGCTTCGGTCGGCCTAACACCTTGCCGCGCAGCGGGTCGATCTCGGCGATCGACTCCACCTCGTTGCCGAACAGCTCGATGCGCACGCCGCGCTCGCTCTCGTACTGCGGGATGACCTCGATCACGTCGCCGCGCACGCGGAAGCTGCCGCGCTGGAAGTCGTGGTCGTTGCGCGTGTAGAGCATGTCGACCAGGCGGCGCAGCAGGTCGTCGCGCTCGATGCGCTGCCCCACTTCCACGAATGCCAGCATCGAGCCGTAGGTCTCGGGCGAGCCGAGGCCGTAGATGCACGAGACGCTCGCCACCACGAGCACGTCTTTGCGCGTCAGCAACGAGTGCGTCGCGCTGTGGCGCAGCTTGTCGATCTCGTCGTTGATCGACGAGTCCTTCTCGATGTAGGTGTCGCTCGAGGGGATGTACGCCTCGGGCTGGTAGTAGTCGTAATACGAGACGAAGTACTCGACGGCGTTGTTGGGGAAGAGCTCCTTGAACTCGGCGTAGAGCTGCGCCGCGAGTGTCTTGTTGGGCGCCATCACGAGCGCGGGGCGGTTCAGCGCCTCGACCACGCACGCCATCGTGAAGGACTTCCCGCTGCCCGTGACGCCGAGCAGCGTTTGGTGCTGCGCGCCGCGCTGCACGCCTTCGACGAGCTCCGCGATCGCGCGCGGCTGATCGCCCTGCGGCTTGAACTCGCTCACGATCTGGAAGCGCTCGGAGGACATCGGCGCACCTTAACTCCGCGCGCGACTTCGCGGCGGCGCGTGGCACAGTCCCGCGCGGAGGGACTCCGCATGCAGCGACTCGCTCTCGCGTCGTCGGCTGCGCTCGTCCTTGCGTGCGGCGTCCCCGATCCTGGGAAGCAGCCGTGGGTGCCGGACTCGCAGCCTGCGCAGAAGCGCGCAGCGGCGCCGCGCGAGGCGTGCGCGCAGCGCGATCCGCTGCGGCGCGCGCTGTTCGGCGACCTGCACGTGCACACAGGGGTCTCGATGGACGCCTGGGCCGAGGGCACGATCGCGACGCCGGACGACGCCTACCGCTTCGCGCGCGGCCACGCGCTCGGAATCCCGCCGTTCGACGCCGAGGGAAGGCCCGCGGCCGTGGCGCAGCTCGAGCGGCCGCTCGACTTCGCGGCCGTCACCGATCATGCGGAGTGGATGGGAGAGACCTCGCTCTGCAGCGACCCGAGCTCGGACGTGTACGACACCGATTCGTGCAGGATCGGCCGCGGCGAGGAGCGCTCGTGGGTCGCACGCGTGCTGCGCCTCAAGGGCTTCCGCGCGCGCATCGCGGGGCTCGTCGCGTTCGTCGGCCGCAACGAGGAGATCTGCGGCGAAGGCGCCGCGCGCTGCCGCGCGCGCACGCGCACCGTGTGGGAGGAGAATCAAGCCGCGACCGAGCGCTGGACCGACCGCAGCGCCGCGTGCGAGTTCACCACGCTGCACGGCTTCGAGTACAGCCGCTCGCCCGCGTCCACGAAGATTCACCGCAACGTGATCTTCCGAAACGAGATCGTGCCCGAGCTGCCGATCTCATGGATCGACACGCCAGAGGAGCCGGAGTTCTGGCGCAAGCTGCGCGCGCAGTGCGTCGACACCGATTCGGGCTGCGACGCGATCGCGATTCCGCACAACCCGAATCTATCGAACGGGCAGCTGTTCGCGATCTGGTACCGCGACCTGCCGCTCGAGGAGCAGCGCGAGCAGGCGAAGCTACGCGCCGGGCTCGAGCCGCTCGTCGAGATGGTGCAGAACAAGGGCGAATCGGAGTGCCGTAACAACTTCGCGGGGGTCGTCGGCGGGCCCGACGAGCTGTGCGGCTTCGAGAAGACGCGCGACATGGCAGCCGATCTCGAGGACTGCGGCGAGGGCACCGGCGAAGGCGCGCAGGCCGGGCGCGGCTGCACCTCGCGCCTCGACTACGCGCGCTACGCGCTGATCGAGGGTCTCAGAGAGCGCGAACGAATCGGCGTGAATCCGTACGAGGTGGGCTTCATCGGCTCCACCGACACGCACCTCGGCAACCCCGGCGACGTCGCCGAGCGCAGCCACGTCGGCAGCTTCGGCGAGACGCCGGAGGAGGCGCTCACGGTGGGGAAGAACCTGCGCGCGACCGCGTACACGAGCGCGGGCGGGCTCGCGGGCGTGTGGGCGGAGGAGAACTCGCGCGACGCGATCTTCGACGCGCTCGCGCGGCGCGAAGCGTTCGCGACGAGCGGCACGCGCATCCAGCCGCGCCTGTTCGCGGGCTGGGACCTGCCCGCCGGTGTGTGCGGGAGCGGCGAGCTCGTCGCGACGGGCTACGCGCGCGGCGTGCCGATGGGCGGCAGCGTGCCCGCGCGCCCGTCGGCGGACGCCAAGCTCACGTTCTACGTCGCCGCGCAAGGCGACCCGCTGAGCGCGCCGCTGCAGCGTCTGCAAATTGTGAAGGCGTGGCACGGGGAAGACGGCGCGTTCCACGAAGCCATCTACGACGTGGCGGCCGCGCAGGGCGATGCGGCGCTCGACGAGAACACCTGCGAGGTGCGCGGCACGGGGCCCGCCGCGCTGTGCGCGACGTGGAGCGACCCCGAGCTCGATGCCACGCGCGCTGCGGTCTACTACGCGCGCGTGGTCGAGGCGCCGACCTGCCGCTGGACCACGTGGAAGTGCAACGCGCTGCCCGAGGGCCAGCGCCCCGACGGCTGCTCGCACCCGCGCATCCAGCGCACGATCCAGGAGCGCGCGTGGACCTCGCCGGTGTGGTTCACGCCGTAGCGGCGCGGTCATTTCGGCCGGGCCGAAATGACCGGTCAAATCGGCCCGGCCGAAACGTCCGCCTGCCGCGCCGGGGCCGCGCGCGCTCGCCTAGCGAAACGCGTTCGTGTGCACGTGCTGCGGGATCTCGGCGGGGCCGAGCGGCACCGAGATTTGCTCGGGCGTGGGGCCGCAGCGCGCGACGATCGGCGCGAGCTTCGCGAGGTCGAACTTGTAGAGCTTGGCGGCGTTCTCGCCGAGGATCATGCGGCGCTCGGCGTCGGGCAGGTCGTGCATCGTGTGCCGCAGCGACTTCAAGTTGTTGGGGTACGTGCCCTCGTAGTGCGGATAGTCGTTGCCCCAGCACAGGTGATCGAGCCCGATCTCGTGTCGGCCCGCGAGCTCGCCACGCGAAGGCGCGGAGGCGCCGTAATAACAATTCCGCTTCGCGTAGTAGCTCGGCGGATTCGGTGGCATCGCGCCGTCGGCGAACTGGAACTCACCGACCGCGCCGCTGCGCACGCGCTCCCAGATCCCGTCGAGGTTCTTCAGCGTCGCCGGCACCCACGCGCAGCCGCTCTCGGTCACGATGTACTTCAGCTTCGGGAAGCGCTCGAAGATGCCGCTCAGCAGCATGTGCGCGTAGCTGCGCGTCGAGAACCACGGCGTCTCGAGCAGGCGGATCGGCAGCGAGATCTTCCACGGGCCGTAGTCGGGCGAGCCGGTGCCGCCGTGGTGGTTGAGCACGACGTCGTGGTCCTGGCACACGGCCCAGAAGCGATCCATGTCGGGCGAGTACAGCGGCGCGATGTGCGTGCAGTCGGGTGGCACGTGGGGCAGCAGAATGCCGCCGCGCAGACCGGCCTTCGCGGCCCACTTCACTTCCTCGATCGCGGCATCGATGTCGTTCAGGTAGATCACCGCGATGCCCGCGCGCTGATCCGGGAACTCCGCGCACCAATCCAGCAGCCACCGGTTGTGGGCCTTCACGCCTTCCCAGCGCAGCGGGTAGTCCTCGCGCGAGGGATTGCCGCAGATCAGCACGCTCGTCTTGAAGAAAGGCGGCACGGTGTTCGGAAAGATGATCTCGCCCGCGACGCCCTCGGCCTCGAGGTCGCGCATGCGCTCCGTGTCGTCCCAGTTCTTGTGCTTCTTGGAGCCGATGTGCTGCTTCTGCGGATTGCGATACGTGCCGCGCCATTCGTCGAAGAGCGCCTGATGCTTCGCGTCGAGGTAGGGCTTGTACCCCTCGACGCTCGCGCCGGCGTGCGTGTCCGACGAGATCAGCGTGTACGGCGTGTTGTTCGCGGTCATGGCGACTCCTTGGGGCGCGTTCCGACCCGTAGGGTTCGGACGCAGCGTCCGAACGTACGCCGCCTCGTCAGACTGCGCAGGGGGGAAAGTCAGACGGCCGGCAGCCAGGAAGCCGAGCGGGCGCGGATCGACCGGGGACGTTCCGCAAGAAAGTAAAGAAAAGGGGGGAGTTTCTTTACTTACTTGCGGAACGTCCCCGAAAACCGCGCATCACGGGTTACTTCGGCCCCCGCCTCCACTTCGCGCCCTGAGGCGTGTCCACGATCGTGACGCCCTCGGCGGCGAGCGCGTCGCGGATGCGGTCGCTCGTCGCGAAGTCGCGCCGCTTGCGGGCGGCCTCGCGCTCGGCGACGAGTGCGTCGATGCGCGGGTCGCTCTCTTCCGCGGGCGCGGGCGGCAGCTCGGCGGTGAGCAGATCGAGGCCGAGCCAGGCGTCGAACTCGGCGAGCAGCGCGCGCTGGTCGGCAGGTGTTAGGTCGGGCGCGCGCAGCATGAGGGTCGTCTCGGCGAGCGCGCGCGGCGCGTTCAGGTCGTCGCGCACCGCGTCGTGGAAGCGAGCGCGCCACGGGGCGATGCGCGCGGCGTCGGCGGCGCCGGTCGCCGCGCGCGCGGCGGCGGTGCTGGCGAGCAGACGCCGGTAGCCGCGGTCGGCGCTCGTCATCGCGTCGTCGCTGAAGGACTGCTGCTTGCGGTAGTGCGCCTGCAAGAAGAAGAAGCGGAACGACAGCGCGAGGTGGCCCTGATCGATCAGGTCCTGCAGGACGTAAACGTTGCCCTTCGACTTCGACATCTTCTCGCCCTGCAGGTCGAGAAAGTCGTTGTGCATCCAGACCGAAACCCAAGGATGCAAGCCGAGCGCCACTTCGCTCTGCGCCACTTCATTCGTGTGATGCACGGTGAAGTGATCGACCCCGCCGGTGTGAATGTCGAAGTTCGCGCCGAGATACTTCGTGCTCATCGCGGAGCACTCGATGTGCCAGCCGGGGAAACCGCGGCCCCACGGCGCGTCCCACTCCTGCTGCCGCTTCACTCCCGCCGATGCGAACTTCCAGAGCGCGAAGTCGGCGGGATTCCGCTTGCCGGGCACGTCCGCGATGCGGCTCGCGCCGTGCTGACCCGCGAGATCGAGCTGCGCGAACTCGGCGTAACGCGGGAACTTCGCGACGTCGAAGTAGATCCCGTCGTCGATCCGGTAGGTGACGCCGCGCGCCTCGAGCTTGCGGATCATCTCGATCTGCTCGGCGACGTGCTCGCTCGCCTTGCACAGCACATCCGGGTCCGCGCAGTTGAGGCGCCGCCTGTCCTTCAGCCACTGCGCAGTGTACTCCGCCGCGATGTCGAGAGCGCGACGCCCGGTCTTGCGCGCCGCCGCCTCCATCTTGTCCTCACCGGCGTCGGCGTCGTCCGTGAGGTGGCCCACATCGGTGATGTTGATGACGTGCGTCACGCGCAGCCCCTCGGCCAGGAGCGCGCGCCGCAACAAGTCGGCGAACAGATACGCCCGCATGTTCCCGATGTGCTGCGGCGAGTACACCGTCGGGCCGCACGAGTAGACGCGCGCGTGGCCGGGCTCGATCGGGACGAACGGCTCCTTGCGCCGCGTGCGCGAGTTGAACAGCTGAAGGCGCGCCTCGCTCACGTCGCCTCCGCAGGCACGAGCAACACCACGGCCTGCGCGGCGATGCCTTCGCCGCGCCCGATCGCGCCGAGCGCGTCGGTGCTCGTCACCTTCACGTTCACGTCGGCCTCGCTCGCGCCCAACAACTCGGCCACGTGCCTGCGCATCGCGGGCTGATGCGGCGCGAGGCGCGGGCGTTCGGCGATCACGGTCGCGTCGAGATTGCCGAGCGCGTAGCCGCGCTCGCGCGCGAGGCGGAGCGCGTGGCGCACGAACTCGGCGCTCGCGGCGCCCTTCCAGCGCGGGTCGCTGCTCGGGAAGTGCGCGCCGAGGTCGCCGAGGCCGAGCGCGCCGAGCAGCGCGCTCGCGATGGCGTGCAGCAGCACGTCGCCATCGCTGTGCCCGGCGAGCCCGCGCGCGTACGGGATCTGCACGCCGCCGAGCACGAGCTCGTAGCCTTCCGCGAGCTGATGTGCGTCGAAGCCGTGGCCGATGCGCGCATGCTTCACGGGCGCACCGCGAGCAGCCGCTCGGCAATCGCGAGGTCCGCGGCGGTGGTGATCTTCAGGTTGTCCGCACTGCTCATCACCACTCGCACTGCAACTCCGAGCCGCGCAACGAGTGCCGCGTCGTCGGTCGCGACGATGCCGTCGCGTTCGGCTTTGTCGAGCGCCTCGCGCAGCAAGCTCACGCGAAACACTTGCGGCGTCTGCGCGGCGACGTGCTCCTCGCGCGCCGGCGTCGCGGCGATCGCACCGTTCGCGATGCGGTGGATCGTGTCGCGCAGCGGCGCCGCGAGGAGTGCCGCGCCGTGCTCGCGCGCAGTCGCGATCACGCGCGCAACGTCCGCGGGCGCGACCAGCGGGCGCGCGGCGTCGTGCACCGCCACGAGCAGGACGTGGGCTGGCAGCGCCGCGAGCCCCGCGCGCGCGGAAGCCTGGCGCGTCGCGCCGCCTACGACTGGCGCGGCGACCCGCGCTGCATCTGCGAGCTCGCGTGCAATCTCGGGCCAACGCGCGAGATCGTCTGCCGGGAGCACGGGCTGCACGAGGTCGACCGCGCCCGAAGCGAGCAGCGCGTCGATCGAGCGTGCGAGCAGCGTCTGGCCGCCGAGCCGAACGAACGCCTTCGGGGGCAGAAGCGCGCCCGCGCTCTCGCGCAGCCGCGCGCCACTGCCAGCTCCGAGCACGAGCGCCGCCGTCGTCATGGGCGCATCGTAGGAATGAGGCCCTCGCCTTTCACCCGCGCTGTCCCGTTTCGCGCCTCGCTGCGCTCCCGCGATGCCGGTACCGTGCCCCGCTCGCGCCTGAGAGCTCGATCTGGGGGAACTGCCGATGCGTTCTGCACTTGTGTTGGCGTGCGCCATGAGCGCGGCGTTGGGGCTGTCGTCCGCGGGGGTTGCGCAGGAGGAAGCCGCGCCCGCGGCCGATGCTTCCGGCGCAGACCCGAGCGCTGCGACCGATCTGTCTCTCCCGCCGCCGCCTACGGGCCAGCTGCCGCTCACGCTGCGCGACGCGATCGCGCGCGCGCTCGAGCGCAACACCGACGTCGAGCTGTTCCGCTACGACCCCGCGATCGCGGACTATCAGCGCCGCGCAGCGTGGGGCGTGCACGAGCCGACCTTCTACGGAAGCGCCGATCACCGCGACAGCAGCCTGCCGATCGCTTCGATCTTCCAGGGCTTCGGCTTCCTGCTCGAGGAAGACACGCGCGGCTCGACCGGCGTGAGCGGCGTCCTGCCGATGATCGGCTGGCAGTACGACTTCGGATACAGCGGGTCGCGGCTCGAAACGAGCTCGGGCATCGCGAGCCTCAACCCCGAGTACCGCGCGAACGTGACCTTCGCGCTGAGCGCCCCGCTCTTGCGCGGCTTCCTCTTCGGCCAGCCCTGGGTGGGCGTGCGCCTCGCCGCGAAGGGCAGCGAGATCGCGCACGAGAGCTTCCGCAAGAACCTGATGGACGTGGTGCGCGGGACGGAAGACGCGTACTGGACCCTGTCCGCGGCCTCGCGAAATCTCGAGGTCGCCAAGAAGAGCCTCGAGACCTCGCGTGCGCTCTTGAAGCAGACGCAGGCGCAGTTCCAGGTGGGCGTCGTTTCGAAGGTCGAGGTGACCGAGGCCGAGGCGGGCGTCGCGCAGCGCGAGTTCCAGCTGATCGCCGCGGAGAATCTCTACCGGTCCTCGCAAGACCGCGTGATCGACATCGTGTTCGGGCCCGCGCTCTCGCCCACCTCGAGCCTCGAGATCGTCGTCGCCGACTCGCCCGAGAACTATCAGAAGCTCGACGTGGACCCGACCGTCGCCACCGAGAAGGCGCTCCGGAACCGCCCCGAGCTGCTCGTGGCCGAGCGTCAAGTCGAAGTGCAGCGGATCCGCACCAAGTTCGCGAAAAATCAGCGCTTGCCGCAGGTCGATCTGGTGGGCAGCTACGGCACCCACGGCCTCTCGGGCGTGGGGCAAACGGTGAACCTCGGCACGATCGTGTTCCCCCCGATCGCGGGCCCGGATCAGTACGGCGACACGCACGACGACTTCTTCCAGGGCGATGACAGCCGCACCTGGACCGCGGGCGCGCGCGTGTCGGTGCCGATCGGCAACACGACCGCGCGCTCGAACGTGCGCATCGCCGAGATCGAGCTGCACAAGGCGGAGACGTTCGTCGACCGCACGCGGCAGGCGATCGTGGCCGAAGTGCGCGACGCCGTCCGCAACCTGCAGAGCGCCATCCAGGGCATCGAGGCCGCGGAGCGGCGCCGCGTCGCGGCGGCGGAGCAGCACCGCGCAGAGCAGATTCGCCTCGAGCACGGCGAGTCGACGCCGTTCGACGTGCTGCTGCGCGAGTCGCAGTTGGTCGAGGCCGAAAGCCAGAAGATCGCGGCGCTGCGCGTCTATCACGCCTCGGTGGTCGCACTCGATCGCGCGCAGGGGACGCTGCTCGAAGACCGCGGCATCGCGGTCGAGAGCGTGAAGCGCTCGCGGCTCGAGTAGCCCTGCGCACACGTGATGCAGCGCACGGCGACCGAATGCGTCGCACGTCACGCTTTGCGCCGTTAACGTGCCGAGCTTGCTGAAGACGGAGATCCCCCTGTGAGCTTGTTCGGTAAACGCGACGGTGACGCCCCGACCCCGCCGCAAACCGGCGCGCGTCCCGCGAGCGCGCCTCGGGGCCACGCCACTGCGCCTTCGCCCGAACCGACCGTGTCGTTCTTTCGGTCCGAGCCGGCGCGCACGCAAAGGGAAGTCATGGCCAACATCGGCAAGTCGATCTCGATCAAGGGCGATCTCACCGGCGACGAGGACATCCAGGTCGAGGGCACGGTCGAAGGCCGCGTCGACCTGCCGAACAACCAGCTCACGGTCGGCGCGGAGGGCCGCGTGCGCGCCGAGGTGCACGCCAAGCTCGTGGTCGTGATCGGCCAGGTGAACGGCAACATCGTCGCCGCCGAGCGCCTCGAGGTGCAGGCGACCGGCGTGATTCACGGCGACGTGAAGGCGCCGCGCCTGATCGTGCACGAGGGCGCGGTGATCAACGGCTCGATCGAGATGAGCAAGGCGCCGACGCCGGCGAAGATCGCGCTCGCCACGGGCTGAGGATCCTCGCCGCCGCGCTCGCGTTCGCGTTGACGAAACGCGCGGGCGGCGAGCGGCGCCGCGCTAGCGCTTCTTGGCCGCGACCTTCTTCACTGGCGCGTTCTCGCGCTCGAGGCGGCGCTGCTCCAGCAGCAGGGCGATCGGCGACGCGATGTAGATCGACGAGTAGGTGCCGACCACGATGCCGATCGTCATCGTGAGCGAGAAGTTGCGCACCACCGGACCGCCGAGCACGAGCAGCGCGATCACGGACAGCATCGTGACGCCGGACGTGATCAGCGTGCGCGAGAGCGTGTGGTTCACCGACTCGTTGATGACCGCGGCCATGTCGCCGTGGCCGTGCACTTCGATCGTCTCTCGGATGCGGTCGTAGACGATGATCGTGTCGTTCAGGCTGTAGCCGACCAGCGCGAGCATCGCGGCGAGCACGGTCAGGTCGAACTCGCGGCCGAGCACGACGAGGATCGCGGAGGTGACGAGCACGTCGTGCACGAGCGCGATCACCGCGCCGGGTGCGAACGCCAGCGAGAAGCGGAACCAGATGTAGACGAGGATCAGGCCGAAGGAGATGAAGAGCGCCTTCAGGCCCGCGTTGCGCAGCTCGGCGCCGGCCTTGGGGCCGACGAACTCGACGCGCTCGACCTCGAGGCCTCCGACCTTGCTGGCGAGCGCCTCCTGCATCGCGATCACGCGATCGTTTTCCGCCGTGATCCGGCCGCCCTGGTCGGGCGCGCCCTCGATCTTGCGATCCCCTTGGAAGCGGATCAGGTAGTCCGTCGCCTCGCCGTAGCGCACCACGCTGAGGCCGGGCAGCAGCTTCTCGTCGAGCGCGCCGGACACCTTCGCTTCGTCCACCGCGCTCGCGAAGCGCACGTGCGCCTCGGTGCCGCCGGCGAAGTCGACGCCCACCTTCACGCCGAAGAGCGCGGCCCAAACCGCGCCGATCACGATCACGCTGATCGAGATCGCGACCCAGCGCCGGAAGTACGAGATGAAATCGATCTTGGTGTTCGGCCGGATGACTTCGAAGAACTTCACGACGATTCCCCCGGCCTAGACCGACAGCTCGGAGACCGGGGCGTCGCCCGGCTTCCACTGGTAGAGCGCGCGCGTGACGACGAGCGCGGTGAACACGCTGGTGAGGATGCCGACCGCGAGCGTCACGGCGAAGCCCTTGATGGGGCCGGTGCCGTACTGGAACAGCACGATCGCGGCGATCAGCGTCGTGATGTTCGAGTCGAGAATCGTCCACAGCGCGCGCTCGAAGCCGGTCGCGATCGCGGCGCGCGGCGTGCGGCCGCTGCGCAGCTCCTCGCGAATGCGCTCGAAGATCAGCACGTTGGCGTCGACCGCCATGCCCATCGTGAGGATGAGGCCCGCGATGCCCGGCATCGTGAGCGTGGCTCGCCCGAGCGAGAGCAGCGCCAACAACACCACCACGTTCACCGCGAGCGCGATCGCCGCGTAGAGCCCGGACTTGCGGTAGTAGACGGCCATGAACGCCACCACCACGGCGAGCGCGACGATCGAGGCGATGCCGCCCGCGCGAATCGAGTCCGCCCCGAGCGCCGGCCCGATCGTGCGCTCTTCCTCGATGCGCACGGGGATCGGCAGTGCACCGGAGCGCAGGATCACCGCGAGGTCGTTGGCCTCTTCGGCGCTGAAGTTGCCCGTGATCACGCCTTGCTGCGTGATCCGCGACTGAATCACCGGCGCGCTCACCACGCTGCCATCGAGCAGAATCGCGAGCTGGCGCCCGCGATTCGCCTCGGTGAGGTCGCCGAACTCGCGGCCCGCGTCGGCGGACCAGGTGAAGCTCACCTGCCGCTCGGCGCGTGTCTGATCGAAGGTGACGCGCGCGTCTTCGAGCTGATCGCCGCGCATGTTCGCCGCCTCGGGCAGCAGGTACGCGCCGAGCACGGCGTTCGTCTTTTTCTCGAGCTCTGGCGCGATCACCATGCCCGCCGGCAGTCCGCCGCTGTGCTTCGCCCGCAACAACTCCTCGGTCTGCGCGTAGTCCTCGACGATCTTGAACTCGAGGTGACCCGTCTGCCGGAAGATGTCGGGCACGCGCGAGACGCCGGGAATCTGCACGAGGATGCGGTCCGTGCCCTGGCGCGTGACGACCGACTCCGGAATGCCCGTGAGGGGATCGTCGATGCGGCGGCGGATCACCTCGATCGACTGATCGATCGCGCGCTTGTGCACCTCGACCAGCCACTCGTCGGTGAGCGTGACCGAGAGGTCGTAGTCGCCTTCGTTCGCGACGTCGATCGTGTCGTACTCGCCGAGCACCTTCTCGACCGCGGCGCGATCTGCGGTCGTCGACGGCTTCAGGAGCAGCCGGTGCGCAGTCGGGTCCACGCTCGACGTGACACCCGTGACCTTGTCGTCGGCGAGCTGTTGCTCGACGCCGTTCTTGATCGCGGTCAGCTCTTGGCGCACCGCGGCGTCCAGATCGGGTCCCAGCACGATGTGGACGCCGCCGCGCAGGTCGAGCCCGAGGCGCATCACGTCGTCGACCCAGAGCGGAGTCGCCTTGCGCTGCTCCTCGGGAATGAAGTTCGCGGCCGAGATCCAGGTGCAGAACAGCATCAGGAGCCCGAGCAGGATCCACTTCGTGCGCAGGCTCACTTCGCCTCTCCCTTCGGCGCGTCCGCGAGCTTGCGCTCGATGCGCGAGCGCTCGACCTCGATCTTCACGCTGCCGCCCTTGCCGATCTCGAGCGTGAGCACGTCATCGGTCACGCCGACGACCGTGCCGCGAATGCCGCCCGCCGTAACCACGCGGTCGCCCTTGGCGAGCGCCTTCAGCAGCGTCTCGTGCTCCTTGCGGCGCTTCTGCTCCGGCCGAATCAGCAGGAAGTAGAGCGGCACGAGCATGATCAGCATCGGCACGACCATCGTCTCGAACGCGCCGGGCTGTGCTTGAAGCCAAATCGCGGACGCTGCGTCCATCACACCTTCCCTGCGTCGCGCGCCAGTGCTTCGGCCCGCGAGGTGTCTTCCCACGGAAAGCCAGCGCGGCCGAAGTGACCGTGATAACTCGTGGCGCGATAGATCGGGCGGCGCAGGCGCAGCGCGTCGTTGATGCCGCGCGGCGTGAGGTCGAAGTGCTTGCGCACGAGCTTGTCGAGCTGCACGCCGTCGAGCTTCGAGGTGCCGAACGCGTCGACGCGAATGCTCACGGGCTCCGCGACGCCGATCGCGTACGCGACCTGCACCTCGCAGCGCCGCGCGACGCCGGCGGCCACGAGGTTCTTGGCGACCCAGCGCGCGGCGTAGGCGGCGCTGCGGTCGACCTTCGAGGGGTCCTTGCCCGAGAACGCGCCGCCGCCGTGGCGACCCATGCCGCCGTAGGTGTCGACGATGATCTTGCGGCCGGTGAGGCCGGCGTCGCCCATCGGGCCGCCGACCACGAAGCGCCCGGTCGGATTCACGTGGAAGATCGTGTTGTCGTCGATCAACTCGGCGGGCAGCGAGGGGCGAATCAGCTTCTCGACCACGTCGCGGCGCAGGTTGTCGTAGCCAACCGCTTCATCGTGCTGCGTCGAGAGCACCACCGCGGAGATGCGCGCGGGGCGATCGCCCAGGTACTCGACCGAGACCTGCGACTTCGCGTCGGGGCGCAGGTACGGAAGCTCGCGCGACTCGAACAGCGCGCGCTGGCGCTCGATCAGCTGGTGCGCGAAGCGGATCGGCGCGGGCATCAGCTCGGGCGTCTCGTCGCACGCGAAGCCGAACATCATCCCCTGGTCGCCGGCGCCCTGCTCTTTGTGCAAGCCCTCGCCTTCCGTCACGCCCTGGGAGATGTCCGGGCTCTGCTTGCCGATCGCGACCATCACGGCGCAGGTGTCGGCGTCGAAGCCCATGCGCGAGTCCGTGTACCCGATGTCGCGCACCACATCGCGCACGAGCGAGGGGAAATCGATCACGGCGCGGGTGGTGATCTCGCCCGCCAGCACGATCAGGCCGGTCGTCGTGAGCGTCTCGCAGGCGACCCGGGCGGCCGAGTCTTGCGCCAGGATCGCGTCCAGCACCGAGTCCGAGATCTGGTCGCACATCTTGTCCGGGTGGCCCATCGAGACCGACTCGGAAGTGAACACGCTGCGGTTGGACATGGAGGCTCCGAGGCTTTGCGGCGCGGCCTCGCACTCGCGCAACTCGCGGGCGAAAGAGGCGGCGCACAGTAAGGAACGCCCCCTAGCGGGGCAACGAAAAAGCCGAGTGGATTCGTGGGGAGTAGGTGCCCGGACGCCGGCGGGACGTGGCGCGATCGGACGCGTGCGAGCGGAAGCGGACGCAGGCGGACGGCATCGCGCAAGCAGTCCCGACCACGCGGGGTCAGACCCGAAATGGCCGAGAAGTTGCGGGCGTGGGCCGCAGCCTCAGCTCTCGTGCGGGCGCGTCAGCAGCGCGCCCAGCGCCGCTAGCGCGGCCTCGGCGTCTGCTCCTTCGGCGCGCAGGCGCAGCCTCGTGCCCTGGGTCGCAGCGAGGCCGAGCAGCGAGATCACGCTGCGCGCGCTGATCCAGTCGTCGGGGTCGGTGCTATCGGCGCGCGTCACCGAGATCTCGCTCGTGAACTTGTTCGCGGTCGCCGCCAATTCGCCTGCCGGTCGCGCGTGCAAGCCGAGCTCGCTCGCCACCTCGTATTCCGCCTCGATCACTTCGCGCGCTCCCCAGGCAGGAGCTCGCTCGCCACCGAGATGTTGCGGCGGCCGTACTCCTTCATCGTCGTCGCGACTTCGGCGAGGGTCTTGCCCTCCCCCCAGCTCGCGAGCTTGATCAGCATCGGCAGGTTCACGCCGGTCACGACTTCGACGGGGCGCTCGCCCAGGAACGAGAGCGCCACGTTCGAGGGTGTGCCGCCGAACATGTCCGTGAGAATCAGCGCGCCGGCGCCGCGATCGACCGCGTCGAGCTCCTTCGCGATCGCGCTGCGGATCTGTTCGACGCTCATCGCCGGCCCGATCGCGACCGCGCGAAAATCGGGCGCGTTCGGAACGATCAGCCGCACGGCCTGCAGCATCTCCTCGCCGACCCGGTAGTGCGAGACGACCACGACCCCGACGCGCATCAGCTCTTCTCCACGTCGCGGTGCGAGACGCTCACGTTCTGCCCGAGCCGCCGCAGCTCCGTCGCGAGCTCCTCGAGCACCGCCACCGAGCGATGCCGCCCGCCCGTGCACCCCACCGCCACCGTGAGATAGGACTTGCCCTCGCGCTCGTACAGAGGCAGCAGGAACGAGAGCAGCGAGCCGAGGTGCGCGAGCAGCTGCTTCGCGGGCGGTGTGTCGAGCACGAAGCTCGCGACCTCGGGGTCGAGGCCGGTACGCGGGCGCAGGCGCGGCTCGAAGTGCGGGTTCGGCAGGAAGCGCACGTCGAACACGAGGTCGGCGCCGCGCGGCAGGCCGTGGCGGAAGCCGAACGAGACGAGGCTCACGACCGGCCCGCGCACGGACTCGCCCGCGCCCGCCCACTCGGCGATCGCGCGCCGCAGCTCGTGCACGTTCAGGTCGGACGAGTCGAGTCGCAGGTCCGCGAGCCGCGCGACTTCTGCGAGCAGCTCGCGCTCGCGTGCGATGCCTTCCTCCACCGAGCCCGCCGGCGAGAGCGGATGCACGCGGCGCGTCTCGCGGTAGCGGTCGACGAGCACGTCCGTCGTGCAATCGAGGAACAGCACGCGCACTCGCACATCACCCCTACGCAGCTCGTCGATCACGCGCGGCAGGTCGCTCAGGAAGCGCTCTTCAGCGCGTCGATCGCGAGCGCGATCTTCTCGATCGGCGGATCCGCCTGCGTGCACAGATCGAGCACCTGACTCGTGAGCTGCGCGGGCAGATTGTCCACGCAGTAGAAGCCGAGATCTTCGAGCGCGTTCATCGCCGTGGTCTTGCCGCTGCCCGACAGCCCCGACACGAACACGACGCGCGGCGCGCTCATCGCTCGCTCTCGCCGCGCAGCCGCGCGTCGACCTTCTCCGCGCCCGAGCGCCCGCGTAATCGCTGCTCGTGATCGCGCACCGCCGCCTCCACCAACGTGGCCATGTTGGCGGAAGGCCGCACCGGCAACACGAGGCAGGGCAGCGAAATCCCGAGCAGCGACTCCGTCGGCCGCTCGAGCCCGACGCGCTCGTACTGCGCGCCCTCGCGCCAATGCTCAAGCCGAAACATCAGCGACACCGCCGACTCCTCCGCCACCGCCCCCGGCCCGTACAGATCGGGCACGTACAAGATCCCGAGCCCGCGAATCTCCAGGAAGTGCCGAATCGCCTGCTTCGCGCGCCCCATCAGCCGCGCGTTCTCGACCCACAACTCCACGACGTCGTCCGCGACGAGCTGATGTCCCCGCGCCACGAGCTCGAGCGCGGTCTCGCTCTTCCCGACGCCCGAAGGCCCTAACAACAGGGCGCCCGCGCCGCGCACGCGCAAGAGGCCGCCGTGTACCTGCATGCGCCGCACCTCGCAGTCTCGATGCCCGCAAAGCTACAGCGCCCAAGGAACCGACACGTTCACCTCTTCTGCGCAGGCGCGAGTCCGCGACGCGCCGGCTTCTCGCCTCCGCCGACGCGAGTCCGCGATGCGTCGCCTCGAAACGCCCGCGCGCAGCGCAAACCGCCGCAATCCCTAACGCGCACAGCGTGCGGAAGCGGGGCCTCGATGGCCCCGCTTCCGCCCTTTCCCAACAACGCGCGACGAGCACCCCAGGCAAGGAGGTGCCGCGGCGGGCGGGGGCCGGCGGCGGCGAGGTAAAGCGGAGCGAGGGCCCCTGAGAATGCGCGCCTTCAGAAAATGCGCGCACGCCCAGAGCCGCCGCTTCCCACCAAAGGCCCGAGTGAGCCACGAGCAGCCGACGCCCCCCGCCCGCCGCGGCGCCGGCGCAACGCGTTCAGAGAGCCGCGAAACAACTCGCCGACGACCGGCCTAGAACCGCGCGTCCTCGTGCTCGATCGCGCGCAGCACGTCCTCGCGGGTCGCCGCCGACTCCACCGCCCGCCGAAACGCCGGATCCCGCAGCGAGCGAGAGATCCGCGCCAGCGCCTTCAGGTGCTGCCCGCCCGCGTTCTCCGGCATCACGAGCAGGAAGAAGAGATGCGTCTTCTGCCCATCCACCGAATCGAAGTCCACCCCTGCGCTGCTCTTCGCGAAGGCCGCCATCAGCCTCGGCAGCCCGGCGACCTTGCCGTGCGGAATCGCCACGCCTTCGCCGATGCCCGTGCTCTGTAGCCGCTCGCGCTCCGCGAGCACCTCGACCAGCTTCGCCTTGTTCGCCGCCGGCTCCGCCGCCGCGACCGCGGTGCAAATCTCCTCGAGCACCTCGCGCTTGCTCGTCGCCCTCAAGTCCACGATCACCGCGTCGCGCAGCAGGATGTCGAGAATCTTCATGGCGGCGGCGTTCCTAAGACGCGATTGCCCGAGGGCGAACCGAAATCAGGCAAGCTAACCGACCTGCCGTCGCTGAGTCGAGGAGAGGATGTTCATCGCCTCGCGGTACTTCGTGACCGTGCGCCGCGCGATGTCGATGTTCGTGCCCTTCAGGATCTCGGCGATGCGCTGATCCGAGAGCGGGTTCCTCGGATCCTCCGCCGCGATCAGCTTGCGGATGCGCTCCTTCACGCTCTCGCTCGCGATCGCGTCGCCGTCGACGCGCGAGATCGACGAATTGAAGAAGTACTTCAGCTCGAAGATGCCCTGCGGCGTGTGGCAGTACTTGTTGGTGGTGACGCGGCTGACGGTGGACTCGTGCATGCCGATGTCGTCGGCCACGTCGCGCAGGTTCAGCGGCTTCAGATACGCGATCCCGCGATCGAAGAACTCGCGCTGAAAGCGCACGATCGATTCCATCACCTTGAAGATCGTGCGTTGGCGCTGGTGGATGGACTTGATCAACCAGAGCGCCGAGCGCACGCGCTCCTGCACGTACTCGCGCGTGTCCTTCGAGACCTCGCGCGACTTCGCGAGCACGTCGCGATACATCGCGTTGAGCTTCAGCTTCGGCAGGCCGTCTTCGTTCAGCACGACGTGGTAGTCGTCGCCGATCTTGTGCACGTAGATGTCGGGCACGATGTAGATCGGCTCTTCGCCGCCGAACGCGCGGCCCGGCCGCGGCTCGAGGTTGCCGATCACCTGCGCCGCCGCCGCGATCTGCTCGATCGTCGCGCCGGTGTCGCGCACGAGTCCCTTGAACTCGCGCTTCTGGAGCTGGTCGAGGTGATTGGCGACGAGCGCGCGCACGAGCTCGTCCTTCACCTTGAAGTGGTCGAGCTGCAACAACAAGCACTCGCGCAGATCGCGCGCGGCGATCCCGGGCGGATCGAGCTTCTGGATGCGCTGGATGGCGGCTTCGACCCGCTCGATCGGCACGCCCGACTGGCGCGCGATCTCTTCGGCCGGCGATTGCAGGTAGCCGTTGTCGTCGATGTTCCCGATCACCCAGCTCGCCGCGGCTTGGTCGTCGGGATCCGCGTCCGCCATCTGGAGCTGGAACGTGAGGTGATCCTGCAGCGACTCGCGCTTCACCGCGGTCGCCTCGTAGCTGCGCCGCTCGTCCTCGCCGCTCGCGCCGACGCCGCCGTAGCTCGTCTGCGGGTACGCCTCCGCGTAGCTCTGCCAGTCGATGTCGGCGAGGCGATCCGCGGCCGCCTCGGTGTCGCTCTCGCGCACCGGCGCTTCCTGCTCGGTCGCCTGCTCGGGCATCGCTTCGGAAGCGGCTTCGGCGACGGCATCGCGCGCCGGCTCGTCGTCGCCTTCCGGCACTTCCTCGAGCACCGGGTTCTGCTCGAGCTCCTGCTGCACGCTCGTCACCAGCTCGAGCTGCGAGAGCTGCAGCAGCTTGATCGCCTGCTGCAGCTGCGGCGTCATCACCAGCGACTGCGAGAGCTTCAGCGACTGCTTGAGTTCGATCGCCACGGTCTAGACCCGCGGTTCCAGCTGGAAGTTCTCGCCGAGGTAGAGCTCGCGCACGCGCGCGTCGTTCGCGATCTCGGTCGGCGAGCCGTGGCGCAGGTTGCGGCCGTCCTTGATCACGTAGGCGCGATCACACGACGCCAGCGTCTCGCGCACCTTGTGCTCGGTGATCACGATCCCGATTCCCTTCTGCTTGAGCCCCACGATGATCTTCTGGATCTCGTCCGTGGTGATCGGGTCGATTCCGGTGAACGGCTCGTCGAGCAGCAGGAACTTCGGGGACAGCACCAAGGCCCTCGCGATCTCGACGCGCCGCCGTTCGCCACCGGACAACGAATCGGCCCGCTGCCGGGCCTTTTCGGTCAGCCCGAACTCGGACAACAGCGCCTCGCGCCGCTCTTTTCGCTTCGCCGCGCTGGGCTCGATCGTCTCGAGGATCGCGTTCAGGTTGTCCGCCACCGAGAGCTTCCGGAAGACCGAAGTTTCCTGCGGCAGATAGACCACGCCGAGCCGCGCGCGCCGGAACATCGGCAGCGACGTGATCTCGCGCTCGCCGAGGAAGACGCTGCCGTGGGTCGGCCGAATCGCGCCGACGATCATGTTGAACGTGGTCGTCTTGCCCGCGCCGTTCGGGCCGAGCAGGCCCACGATCTCGCCCGGCCACACCTCGAGGTCGAGGCCGTCGACCACGGTGCGCTCGCCGTACTGCTTGACGAGCCCCTTCGCGGTGATCGCCTCGCCCTTCACGGCGTCCCGCAGTCGCGGCCGAACACCTTGCTGTTGCCGCTCATCTCCACCTTCTCGCGCTCGAGGAAGAAGGTGATGCGCTGCGCCTCGGCGCGATTGCACTCTTCGGTCAGCTCCGCCGGGCTGCCCGTGCACACGAGCTTGTCTTCGGTGCGGTAGAAGATCGCCTCGTCGCACTTGGCGGTGCGATCGCGCTGCTTCACGACGACGTTGCCGCGCGCGAGCACTTGCTCCGGCTGACTCGTGTCGCCCTTCGTCATCGCCTCGAGCTCGTCGCACTGCAGCGTGATGTCGCCCTGCACGGCGTTCACGTGTCCGGTGAACGAGAGCTTTCGGCCGCCGGGAACGGACTGCACGTCGAGCGTGTCGCCCTGCATCTCGATCGGCTCGCGCAGCTCGTCGCCGCCCTGGTTCCGCCGGCGCGGCTTCTCGCTCGGTTTCGGGGCGACGGGCGCCGCAAGCCGCGCCGCGACGCCCTGCGCGAGCGCATCCAGCGCGCGCGGAAGGTCCGCCTCGTTCGCCGCTTTCTCGGCGAGCGGCTCGCCCAGCGTCTCGCCCGAATCGAGGTCGAGCACGCGTGCGTCGATCGCGAGTGCCTCGCCCATCGGCGTCACGCTGCCCGTCACGAGCGTGCGAACGCCGGTGCGGTCGCGCAGCGCGACGCGCTCGGCCGTGCTCGGCTTCTCCGGGTATTCGCCGATCGCGTTCGGCGGAACGATCGCGCCGATGCCCTGCCCCCCGAGCCGCTGCGCGACGGCCGTCGCGATGTCCGGCGCGCCCTCGGAGCTGGCGCCCATCGAGACGAACGGCGCGACCCCGACGTCGCCGCGCTGCTGCGGCGGCGCCTCGGCGCCGCACGAGCCGAGCAGCAGCGCCACGAGAGCGACGCGGTGCAGCGCGCGGCGCGAGCTCACGGCGCTTCCTCCGCGATCGACGCGCCGCCCAGCAGCCGCAGCCGGTTCTGGCGCACGAAATATTCGAGGCCGCGGCCGCGGAACACCTGCGCGCGCTCGCGCCACACCACCGGCGCGTCGCTCGTCACGACGCCGCGCGTGTGCCCGTAGCGCAAGCGGTCCGTCTCGAACGCACTGCCCGAGGCGGTGCGGCCGTCCACGCCGCCGCTCGCGGTGAACTCCTGCGCCGCAAGGTCGAGCACGCCGTGCGCACACACGAGCTCGAGCGCACCGGGCAGCTCAGCACGCACACCCGTGAGCGAGATGCGGCCGGTCGCCGGCGACACCTCGGCGCGCTGCGCCTCCACGACGAGCTCGCTCCGTTCGCCGCTCGCGAGCACGTAGCTCATCCCGCTAATCGTGAGGCCCGCCGTGCGCGGCGGCTCCGCCGCACTCGCCGCGGCCCAAAACGCCGCGAGCCCCAGGAACAGGGCTCGCGAACCGAACGAATGGAGGCCGGAGGCGCGCAAGGTGCAAGCAACATACCCAGGTGAAGTGCCCGGGCAACGAAGAAAAACGCCGAACCGCGCCGGAAGTCGTCAGGCCTCGCAGGGCCTCAGACTTCCTCGTGGCCCGTGAGCGTCTTGACCGGCTCCTTCTCGGCCAGCCAGTGCGCGGGACGCATCACGACGTAGTCCACCACCACGCCGACGGGATGCAGGATCGTCGCGATGATCTTCAGCGGGTGCCCCGTGCGATCCGAACGGTGGTCGTCGGCGAGGGCAGGCGCTGCGAACGCGAGAGCGAGCGTGAGAGCGGCGATGCGCGTCATGGGAATTCCTCCGCGCGCCAGCCTAGCCCGCGCGCTCCGGCTTGAATCGGCGGATGCCAGCCGCGCGTTGAGCCGTGAGAAGATGGAGGTGGAGGAGCACTCGTGGCCATCGACGAAGGAAAGAAAGCGCCGGCGTTCACGCTGAAGGACGCCGACGGCAAGCCGGTCTCGCTGAGCGACTTCAGCGGCAAGGACATCGTGGTCTACTTCTATCCCAAGGACGACACGCCGGGCTGCACGAAGGAAGCCTGCGGCTTCCGCGACGCGTGGTCGGAGCTGCAGAAGCTCGGCGTGGTGGTGCTCGGCGTCTCCCCCGATGGCGCGATCGCGCACCAGAAGTTCGCCGCGAAGTACGCGCTGCCGTTCCCGCTGCTCTCCGATCCCGACAAGTCGGTGATGGAGAAGTTCGGCGCCTGTGGCGAGAAGATGATGTACGGGAAGAAGGTGATCGGCGTGATCCGCTCCAGCGTGTGGGTCGGACGCGACGGCAAGGTGCGCAAGCACTGGAAACGCGTCGCGAAAGCGGAGGCCCATCCCGAGGAAGTGCTGGCCGCGCTGCGCGCGGGTTGATTGCGACGCGCCGCGCCGCGGTCAGTGCGTGACGCGTGCACCGATCAGCGCGGTCACCGCGTCGCTGATGCCGTCCACGCTCAGGTGGAACATGGGGAAGATGCGCTCGACGAGGCGCACCGTTTGGTAGCGGTTCCAGTCTTCGCGCGGCTCGGGGTTCAGCCACACCACGCGCTCGAAGTGGTCGCGGATGCGGTGCAGCCAGTCGATGCCGCGCGTGCCGCTCTGGCGGCGCGGGTCGATGTTGCCGTTCGGCTCGAGCAGCTCGGCGGGATGCATCGCTGCGTCGCCGACGATCATCACCTTCCAGCTCGGATCGAGCTTCCGTAACAAGTCGCCGGTCGGCACCGCCTCGCGCCGCAGCAGCCGCGCATTGCGCCCGAGCTCTTCGTAGACGCAGTTGTGGAAGTAGTAGGCCTCGAACTGGCGCAGGCCGCGCTCGGCGTGCAGCGCGGTGAGCAGCTTGCTCACGGGGTCGAAGTACGGGTCCATCGTGCCGCCCACGTCCATGAGCAGCAGCAGGCGGATGTCGTTGCGGCGCTCGGCGCGCCACACCAGCTCGATCTCGCCCGCGTTCTTGCACGTCTCGTCGATCGTCTCGTCGAGGTCGAGCTCGCTCTTCGCGCCGGTGCGCGTGAGCTGGCGCAGGCGCCGCAGCGCCACGCGGGTCTGCCGCACGTCGAGCGTGCCATCCGTGCGGTAGTCCTCGAAGCGCCGCTCCTCGGCCACCTTCATCGCGCTGCGATTCTTCGCGGGCCCGCCCACGCGAATGCCGGTGGGATGCTCGCCGCCGTGGCCGAAAGGCGAGCGCCCCCCGGTGCCGATCCAGCGCCCGCCGCCGTCGTGCCGCTCGGTCTGCTCCGCGAGGGTCTCCAGGAACTTCCGCATCAGCTCGTCGCTCGAGAGCTTCTCGAGCAGCGCGCGCTCGTCGTCCGTGAGGGGCCGGAAGTTCTTGGGATCCTTCAGCCACTCGAGCAGCTCGTCCTCGATCTTCAGCGAGCCCTCGACACCTTGGAACACCTTCAAGAACGCGCGGTCGAAGGCGTCGAAGTACGTCTCGCTCTTGATCAGCACGCAGCGCGCGAGGTTGTAGAAGCGCTGGAGGCTCGAGCCGTGCAGCCCCTTCTCGAGCGCGCCGAGCAAGAGCAGCCACTCCTGCGTGCCGACCGGCACGCCTTCGTCGCGCAGCTCGTAGAAGAAATCGATGAACATCGCGTCTCGTGCTCTGGATCAGCCGCGGGCGCAGCCTGCCGGCTGCATCGCCACCTCGGTGGCCGCGCTGATCGGAGACCTAGTTGTTGTACTTCGGCCCTAGTTCCTTCCACTCGCTCGGGTATCTCCCGCCGCGGTCGTGATACTTCTCGAGCGCCTCGGTGTCCTTCTCGTTCTTCAAGAGCGCTCCGAGGAAGGGGATGTGCATCTCGATGTCGTCGGCGCTCATGCCCGCGCGCTGCAGCACCGCGATCCAGTCGATCAGCTCGCTGGTCGAGGGCTTCTTGCGCAGCTCGCTCTGCTCGCGCAGCCAGTAGAACTTGATCAGCACCTGGTCGAGCAGCTGCGTCTTCAGGTGCGGGTGGTGCACGCCGACGATCTGCGTCATCAGCGCCTTGTCCGGGAACTCGATGAAGTGGAACACGCAGCGGCGCAGGAACGCGTCGGGCAGCTCCTTCTCGTTGTTCGACGTGATGATGATGACGGGGCGATGCTTCGCGACGATCTCGTCGCTGGTCTCGCTCACCGTGAAGCGCATCTCGTCGAGCTCCCGTAACAAGTCGTTCGGGAACTCGAGGTCGGCCTTGTCCACCTCGTCGATCAGCAGCACGCGGCGCTCCTCGGCCTGGAACGCGCGGCCCACCGGGCCCATGCGGATGTAGGAGCGGATGTTCGCGACGTCGCCCTCGCCGAAGCGCGCGTCGTTGAGGCGCTGCACCGTGTCGTACACGTAGAGGCCATCCTGCGCCTTGGTCGTGGACTTGATGTGCCACTTCTCGATCTGGAGGCCGAGGCCCTCGGCAACGTGCTGCGCGAGCAGCGTCTTGCCGGTGCCAGGCTCGCCCTTGATGAGCAACGGGCGCTCCAGCGCGATCGCGCAGTTCACTGCGTCCACGAGCGAGGACGACGCGATGTAGCCCTTCGTCCCGCTGAATTGAAAGAACGCGTCCGACTTCGGTGCAGCTTCAGTTTTTTTCGCCATGGGCGCGCAGTGTCCTCAATGCGTCGGGAATTTCGAGGGCAAGCGGCGCGGGTCAGCGCGGCCAGAGGGGCTTGTCGATCGTGAAGCCGATCGGGTCTCCCCAGCGGTTGCGGTGCATCACCTTGTGCACCGGCACGCGCGGGGCGACGCCCCACTTGCCGGTCGGGTAGCCGAACGTCACGCAGGCGTGGAAGTTCCAGCCCTTCTCCGGCACGCCTAACAGCTCGTTCACTTCGGCGAGGCGGAACGCGAACACGCTGGTGAGCGCGCTGCCGATGCCCTCGGCGCGCGCGGCGAGCTGCGCGCTCCACACCGCGGGGAAGATCGAGCTGCCGGTCGGGTCGCCCTGCCCGTACGCCATCAGGATCAGCGGATAGACCTCGAAGTTGTCCCCGAGCCACATCGCGCTCGCGCGCATGCGGCGGAAGCCCGCGCTGCCGGGCGCGTCGGGGTTCTTCTCCGCGAACTCGACGCGCTCCTTGTAGAAGCCGGCCCACAGGCGCGAGAGGCAGTCGCGATAAATCGGGCCGAGCTTCGCTTTGAGCCCCGCGTCGTCGATCCACAGGAAGCGCCAGCCCTGCGCATTGCCGCCGCTCGGCGCGCGAATCGCGGCGTCCATGATGCGCTGCTGCGCGTCCATCGGAATCGGGTCGGGCTTCACGCGCCGCATCGCGCGCGTCGTGTACAGCGCCTCGTAGACGTCCATCTCTTCGACTCTCCGTTCGCCTTCGGCTCACTGCGCGCGGCCTCCGCCGCTTGCACGGCTCGGGCCGCTTGCCGGGTTTGGTTGCCTAGCTTCGCGCGCTTCGCTCAGCGCGCGCACGCAGCGCACCTCTCGCAGCGCGTCGTCGCGGCGTGCGACAGTGCGCGCATGAGCGATCTCGCCGAACGCTTCGCGGCCTACGCCGCGCGCAAGCTCGACGGCGCGCGCGAGGTGCGCGTGAGCGGGCTCGATCGCATCCCCGGCGGCGCCTCGCGCGAGACGTATCGCCTCGTGCTGCACTACGAGCAGCACGGCCGCGCGCACGAGCGAAGGCTCATCTTGCGCCGCGACCCGCCCGGCTCGCTGATCGACACCGAGCGCCGCCTCGAGTTCGCCGCCTACGCCGCGTTCTGGAACACGGCGGTGCCGGTGCCCGAAGCGATCTGGCTCGAGGAAGACCCGGCGCATCTCGACTACGCGTTCTGCGTGATGCAGGAGCTCGCGGGCTTCGAGGCGTCGCCCGCGATGCTGCTCGCGCCGCCGTACGCCGAGCACCGCGAGAAGATCGGCGCGCAGAAGTGGCAGATTCTCGGCGAGATCGCGAAGGCTGACCCCAACAAGCTCGGCCTCGTCGGCGTGATGAAGGACGTCGCGCCGGCGGAGTGCTGGCAGCGCGAGCTCGGCTACTGGGAAGGCGTGATCGACGAGGACGAGCTCGAGCCGCAGCCGATCATGCGCGCCGTGATCCGCTGGCTGCGCAACAACCCGCCGCCGCCCGCGCAGAAGATCTCCGTCGTCCACGGCGACTACCGCACGGGCAACTTCCTCTACGACACCGCGGGCGACATCCACGCGATCCTCGATTGGGAGATGGCGCACCTCGGCGACCCGCTCGAAGACCTCGCCTGGGGCCTCAATCCCGTGTGGATGTGGGCGCGAGACGGGCGCGCGGGCGGCCTGCTTCCGAGGGCCCACGCGATCCGCACGTGGGAGTCCGCGAGCGGCCTGCGCGCCGACCCCGCGGCGCTGCAGTGGTGGGAGCTGTTCTCCTGCGTGAAGGGCCAGGGCATCTGGGTCTCGAGCGCGCGCGAGTACCAGACGGGCAAGAACCAAGACCCGATCCTCGCGATCTCGGGCTACCTGATGACGAACGCGCAGGACCGCGCCGCGCTCCACTTGTTAGGGAGGCTCACGTGAAGCCGGACCCGCAGCGCGTGCTCGAGCAAACCGCGGCGCAGCTCGGCGGCGAGATCCTGCTCGCGGTCCAGCCGCGCTACCGCCAAGCGGGCGTGGGCATGCTCGCGGGCCTGCTCGGCGCGATCCGCGAGGAGTTCGACCGCGCCGCGGCGCGGCGCGTCGAGGAGAACGCCGCGCTGCGTGCGCTCTTCGCGCGCGGAGCCGAGATCGCGACCGACGCCGCCCTCGCCGCGCGGCTGCGTGCCGCTGCCGCCTCGCGCGACGACTCGCTGCTCGTGCCCGCCCTCGACGCCGCGAACCAGCAGCTGCGCGCGCTGCTGATCGCGCTGCACGCCCACGTCGAGGCGCTCGCGACGCCCGCCGCGCGCGAGCTCGACGCCGCGATCTGGCGCGAGCTCGCGGCGAGCACCGCGCGGCGCAAGCTCAGCCTCGGCGCGTTCTAGAAGCCTGCGCGGCTGTCGCCCCGGACTCCGCCGCGCCTCGCGCCGCGTTCTAGACCTGGCTTCGCGGCCGGCTCCAAGTCCACGTCCCGACGGACTTTTCTATTGCCCGCGCTTGGGGCCCGCCATACGATGCGACCCCTCACGGGAGGCGCACATGCGCGTACTTGGCACGGTCGTCGAACAGGAATCCGGGAAGCCCCTCGCGGGTCTTCGCGTGCGCGCCTACGACAAGGACGTGATCACCGACGACAAGCTCGGCCTCGATGCCGTGACCGACGCCGCCGGCAAGTTCGAGATCTCGTACACCGAAGCTCACTTCCGCGACCTGAACGAGACCGAGCCGGACATCTACATCCGCATCTACCACGCGAGCGGCAAGAAGCTCCTCCACACGACCGAGCCGGCCGTGCGCTGGAACTCGAAGAGCACCGAGGTCTTCGACGTGAAGATCTCGAAGGCGAAGCTCTAGCTCCGCGTTCCGGCGCCTCGCGACGCAAGGCGCTCTGCCAGATCCTCGAGAGTCGCGGCGAACCAAAGCTGGCGCCCGCGATTCGTCTCGCGCACGAAGTCGCGGAAGGAATCGCTGCCCGCGACGTACGCACCGACGTCTCCGACGATCGCGACGCGCACTCCGTAGTTCACGAACTTCTGCAGCATCTCCCCGAGCACGCGCGTCTTCAGCTCAAAGCACTCCGGCGCAAAGCGCGCGACGGGAATCGCGAGCCAGTCGTACTCGCTCCCGTACGCCTCCCCCATCGCATCGAGCGCATCCCGCTCCGCACGTAGCAAAGGCCCCGACTCCGAGAGCACGCACACGCGAGCTCCTCCAAAACTTCGCAGCGTCGGCTCCGTCACCCGTCGCTCCGTACGTGAGTCATTGCCTGCGCGACCTCGCTCCGTGACGCGCGCTCACCCTGCCAGAGCAACCTCGAAGTCGACCACTCCTCGCAGCAGGTCGGCCGAGGCCGCAAGCGAAGCGCGCAGCAGCGGGCGAGTCCGCGAGCCCGATGCGAAGTAAACGTGGAAAAAAGCGGGCCACTCGAAGCACCGCGAACGAAGAAGCATCCGCACGCCTCGCCGCACCGGTACACCCAGCCGCACGCGGCCCGCGGGATCAGTGAGCGCGCTACGCGCGCTCACTGATCCCACGAAATCTCGCACTCCTCGCCCACCGCGTGCCCCTGGCACGTCAGCACCCAACCCTGAGCAACCTCTTCCGGCGTGAACACGTCGTTCGCGACCATCGTCACCTTGCCGCGCAGGCAGCGCGCGGCGCACGAGCCGCAGTAGCCCTCCTCGCACGCGAATGGCGCTCCGAGGCCCGCTTTGCGCGCTGCGGCCAGCAGGCTCTGGCCCTTCGCGTACGGGATGCGGTGCGCGGTCTTGTCGAGGTGCACCACCACTTCGCGCGGCACACCGCTCGCGTTCTCCGCCGCCGCGACTGCCGCGGCGCCAGCCTGCGAGTGCTCGCCCACGCCCTCGAAGCGCTCGATCCAGAGGTGATCGCGCGAGTGCCCGCGGGCGAGTAGCGCCTGCTCGACGAGCTCCATGAACGGACCGGGGCCGCACAGGTACGCGTCTGCTTGCTCGAAGCCGGCGTGCACGCGCTCGACCTCGGGGCGCGACGTGAGCCCCTGCTCGGCGTCGAGGTGATGGATCACTTCGAGGCGGCCCACGTGCGCGGCCGCGAGCGCGTCGAGCTCGGCGCGAAAGATCACCGAGGTGGCGTCGCGGTTCGCGTAGAAGAGGCGCATGCGCCGCTGCGTCGTCGCGAGCGCGGCCTTGATCAGCGAGAGGATCGGCGTCACGCCGCTACCGCCCGCGAAGAGCACGAGCGCGCGCTCGCCGTCGTGCAGCGTGAAGCGCCCGGCGGGCTGCATCACCTGAAGCGTCGTCCCCGCGGCGACGTGTGCGTGGAACCAGCCCGAGCCGCGGCCGCCGGGCACGAGCTTCACCGTGACCTTCGGCGCGGCGTCCGTCTCGGGCGCGCTCGAAAGCGAGTAGCAGCGCAGCAGCTCGCCGCCGGCGTGGGGAACCTTGAACGTGAGGAACTGCCCCGCGCGGTAGCGGAAGCGCTCGGAGAGCTCGGCGGGGATCTCGAACACGTACGAGAGCGTGTCGTGCGTCTCGCGGATCACTTCTCGAACGCGCAGGCCATGGAACGACAACGGAGTCTCCCGCAGATGAAGGGCACGTGAAGAATCTCAGGACCGTGTGAAGGAGTTCACAGCGTCGCCGCCCGCGCGTGCGGTGTCATCGGGTCGCCGGGAGGGCGGAGAAACTCGACGAACGCGCGACCAACCCAGCGGCCCCTGGTTTGGCAGCGCGAGCGAGAAGCGGGTGCGCATCCCTGACTTCGAATTCACGAGTCGCCGCCCTTCCGGTTTTTTCGTGGGCTCCGCTCGGCTTATACCGGGGTGGCGCGCGGCGTCCGGGTGGCAGGCTCGCCTCGCTGCGCGCGCGCTGAGCGAGCCTTGCTCGCTCGGCGCGCTTGCCGGGTGTTTCGCGGGCTCCGCTCGGCTGTGCGTAGGTTGCGCGGCATCCGCGGCCGGCTTGCTGTCGCGACCCGTGGTGTCTCCCGAGGACGCGGTGTCCGCGCGCGGGCCTCGCTCTGCGGACTCTCTGCGTGGCCTTCACGACCGCGGCTTCCAGCGGATCGGGAGGCGCTCGATGCCGGTGATGAAGTTCGAGGGGCGCATCGGAGGCGGGGCGTCGGTGGCGAGCTCGACGTCGGGGAGGCGGGCGAGCAACTCCTCGAACATGACGCGCAGCTCGAGGCGGGCGAGCGAGGCGCCGAGGCAGAAGTGCGGGCCGTAGCCGCCGAACGTAAGGTGCTCGTTGGGGTCGCGCGCGGTGTCGAAGCGGTACGGGTCTTCGAACACGGCTTCGTCGCGGTTCGCGGAGGGGTAGAGCAGCAACAACTTCTCGCCCTTGCGAATGCGCGCGCCGTGGAACTCGAGGTCGCGCGTCGCGGTGCGGTTCATGTTCTGGATGGGCGTGACCCAGCGCAGCATCTCCTCGATCGCGACGGAGATGCGGCTCGGATCGCGCACGAGCGCGTCCCTCTGCGCCGGATTCCGTAACAACTCGTAGAGCCCGCCGGTGAGCACGTGGCGCGTGGTCTCGTCGCCGCCGATCAGGATGAGCAGCGCCTCTTGCCGCAGCGCCTCGTCGTCGAGGCGCTCGCCGTCGATCTCGGCGTAGACGAGCGTGGAGATGAGATCGTCGCCGGGCGGCTTGGCGCGGCGATCGGCGACCACCTGCGCGTGGTACGTGATCCACTCGACGCCGGCCTTCATGGCAGTGGCGCGCGCCTCGGGCGTCGCGTTCGCGTTGGTGCCGAGCAGCATGTCGTCGGACCACTTCAGCAGGCGCTCGTGGTCGGCTTCCGCGACGCCGAGCATGTCGCCGATCATGATCATGGGCAGGTGCCGCGCGACGTCGCGCACCCAGTCGCACGCACCGCGCGGCGCCACCGCGTCGAGCAGCCGCTGGCACGCGGCGCGCGCCTTCTGCTCCTGCTCCTCGATGCGCCGCGGCGTGAAGCCCTTGTTCACCAGCGCGCGGCGCCGGCGATGCAGTGGCGCGTCCATGTTGATCATCGACGGAATCGGCGGCGAGTCCGGGCGCGAGCCGCCGCTGCTGCAGAAGCGATCGGGGTCCTTCGCGGCCTCCTGGACGTGCGCGTGCCGGGTCACGCCCCACAGCCGGTTCTTCTCGTCCCAATACACCGGCGCGTTCGCGCGCATCCAGCGAAACGCGTCGTGCGGCCCCCGCGCGTAGAAATCGCCGTCGAGCAAGTCGATCGGCATCGGCGGAGTCGGCTGCGTCACGGGCGCCTCGTCTTTTTTCGCGGGGTTCTTTTCCGCGCGGCGCGCCTTCTCTACCGTACGGCGCCCATGAATCCCAAGCTGCTGTTCTGGTGCTGGGCGCTCGCGAACATGGCCCTGGTGCTCGGCCTCGCGGTGCGCGGCGTGCTCGCGATTCGAGCGAACCAGATCGAGGGTCACCGCCGCTCGATGACGTGGGCAGGCTTCTTCGTCGTCGCGTTTCTCGTGGCGTACGTCGTGAAGCGCGTGACGCTCGGCGGCGAGGATCTCGACGCGTGGAGCAGCGCCGCGCGCGTCAACCTCTACGTCCACGAGACCTTCGTCGCGACGATGCTGATCGCCGGCGGCTTCGCGTTCGCGCTCGGCCGCAAGCTCGCGCGCACGCGGCGCGTCACGCAGAACGCGAACGACCCCCTCGCCCCGCGCGAGACGATCTCGCGCCATCGGCTCGCAGGGCGCATCGCGGTTTTCGCCGCGGTGTTCGGCTTCCTCACCGCGTGCGGAATCCTCGGCGGGATGCTGGTTCGGGGTTAGGGGCAGACGCCGTGCTCGCTCCGCGGGGGCGAGGTTCGCGCTCTTCCACGTTTACTCCGCATCGGGCTCGAAGACTCGCCCGCTGCTGCGCGCTTCGCCGACGCGCAGCGAGTCGTCGGGGCACGCGCATCCTCGGAAGCGCGTCGGCGAATCTTCCACGTTTACTCCGCATCGGGCTCGAAGACTCGCCCGCTGCTGCGCGCTTCGCTTGCGGCCTCGGCCGACCCGCTTGGGAGGACCGTTCGTCTTCGAGGTCGTTCGGACTTCGCCTTAGCGCGGCAGGCATCACGCTTAGCCGCGCGCTTCGTTCGGCGCGGCTGTCACTCAGGAATGGGCGACGCGGGGACTCCGAAGTCTTTCGTGATCGGCACGAACTTCGGCTGCGCTTCAATGCGCGCGATCCAGCGCTGCACGTGCGGGTAGCGCGCGAGCTCGAAGGCGCCCTCGCCGGCGACGTGCGTGTACGCGAACAGCGCGATGTCCGCGATCGTGAAGCGCTCGCCGACGAAGAACGCGCGCGTCGCGAGCTGCGCGTCCATGATCGCGAGCGCGGCGTTGCCCCAGGTCTGCTTCGCCTCGATCTCGGCGGGCGTCTTCGTCGAGAGCAGCTTCGCGAAGTGCCAGAAGCGCAGCGTCGCGATGTTCGGCTCGTGGCTGTACTGCTCGAAGAACATCCACTGCAGGATCTGCGCACGCTCCCACGCGTCGCGCCACGCGAGGTCGGTGCCCTCGGCGAAGTACGCGAGGATCGCGTTCGACTCGAACAGCACGCGCCCGTCCTCGAGCTCGACGGCGGGGATGCGACCGTTCGGGTTCTTCGCGAGGAACTCGGGAGTGCGCGTCTCGCGCTTCAGGATGTCGAGCTCGACGCGGCGGAACGGAATCCCGCGCAGCGTGAGGAGGAGCCGCACCTTGTACGCGTTGCCGGACTCGAGGTAGTCGTAGAGCGTGATCATGCGAGAGCGTTTACTCGTGCGGGGCGGGCGCGTCGAACGAAATCTTTTGGCGGGCTGCGCGGGGAGACCGACGCAGGGTGCGCGATCACCGCTCCTCGAGGGTCCACGGACGGCGAGGCCACCGTTCGACCTTCGCTGGGCTGCGCCTCGCTGCGTTCGCGCGCAGCCAGCCCTTCGCGCACTACGTCGCGTGCCTGCCGAGCCGCGCCGAGGAGCCCGCGATCCACGTCTTTCAGCGCTTCGTGCTGCGCGAGGCGCCGAGCCGCGAAGCCGCGCGCATCGAAATCGCGCGAGACGGGTTGAATCCGCACAGCTGTTAGGAAGAATATCCTCGCCTCCCCAGAAGGAATCGCCATGCAACGCCGCGAGTTCCTCGCCGCCGTGATCGCTTTCGCCGCCGCGCCCGCGCTGGCGCACCCTGGTCCGCACCGTCACCCGCACACACGGCGGAGGCGCAGGCGCATCCGCCGCCGACGCATTCGTCGCCGCGTGCTGTGGCGCACGGTCGGCCCGCGCCGCTTGCTCGTCGTGCCGCTCGCCGTCGCCGTGGGCTGGGAGCTGCTGGTCGACGACCGCGTCGTGGTCGTGCACGAGGTGCACCACGATCACGTGATCGTGAAGCACGGCGATGGCAAGACGGAGAAGATCGAGGTCGTGAAGGAAGACGACGCCGAGAACTCGAAGGAGCTCGAGGGGTCGGAGGTCGAGGAAGAGGTCGAGGAGTGAGCGCGCGCGTCGCGCCGCTCGCGCGAGCCGACCTCGCCGAGCTCGAGCCCGTGTTCGCCGCGGTGTTTGCGGGCATGGGCTTCGTGCCCAACAGCATGCTCACGATGGCGCGCAGCCCGCAGTTGCTGCGGGCATTCGCGGGCCTCGCGATGACCGTGCTCGGCCCCGGCACGCTCAGCGCGGAGCTGAAGCAGCTCGTCGCCCACGTCGCGAGCCTCGCCGCCGGTTGCCGCTATTGCCAAGCCCACACCGGCGGGAGCGCCGCGCGTGCGGGTGCGAGCCACGCAAAGGTCGGCGCCGCGTTCGAGTTCGAGACGAGCGCGCTCTTCAGCGCGGCCGAGCGCGCAGCGCTGCGCCTCGCGCGCGACGCTGCGCAGGCCCCCTCGCTCGCGAGCGACGCACACTTCGCGGAGCTGCGAGAGCACTTCAGCGAGGCGCAGATCACCGAGCTCGTCTCGGTGATCGCGCTGTTCGGCTTCCTCAACCGCTGGAACGACACGATGGCGACGACCCTCGAACCCGAGCCGCGCGCGTTCGCGAGCGAAGCGCTCAGCCGCGCAGGCTGGAAGATCGGCGCGCACGGCTGAGCGACGGCGCGGCGCTCAATGACATCGCTCGCGCCGCGCGCACCGCTACGCCTCGCGCTCGAAGCGCAGTCGCACGCGCACGTTGTCGCGCGCGACTGGCTGGCCGTCGCGAATCACGGGGCAGTAGCGCCAGCCCGAGATCGCGGACAGCGCTGCGTCCTCGAACGCGGCGCCGGGCGAAGACTCGAGCACGCGCAGGTTTCGCGGCGCGCCCTGCTCCGCGACGTCGAACTCCACGAGGACGAACCAGTGGTCGATCCCTCTGCGCTCCGCGTCCTCGGGCCACTCGGGCATGACGCGTGAAGGCACCACCTCGCCGCACTGCTCGCCGTCGATGCCCGGGAGGAGGCGTCGTTCGCGCGGAGGCTCGAACCAAGCACGCACTGGGGCGAATTCAGGTCGCGAGCTTCGCGGGTGCCGAAATCGAAAAGCCTCGGGCGGTGTGATGAACCGACAATGAATCGGAAGTCCGTCGCAGCCGCGGCCACGCGGAATCGACCAAGCACCCTCCTCTCTCGAAACCACGACAGGAGATCTTCGGAAGCCGATTGGCCCGCAGATCGAAGCGCCGAACCGATTCGCGAGCGGGGTCGCGACTGTGACGAACACCGCACACGCCGCCGCGACTCCTAACAACCCCGCGAGCGCGTAGCGCAGCGCGCCCACGGCTCACGCCTTCTCGAGCACGAAGCTGAGCCGCACGCGCAGGCCACGGCGCTCCACCGCCCGCCCGTCCATCACCGCGGGCCGATAGCGCCAGCGCTCGATCGCCTTCAGCGCGTTCTTCTCGAACACGCCGCGCGGCGATGCATCGACCACGCGCGCGTTCGCGACGCTGCCCACCTTCGTGATGTCGAACTGCACGAGCACCCAGCCATCTCCGCGTCCGTTCGGCGGGTAGTCGGGAAGCACGCGCACGATCGGCTGGATGTCGACGTCGTTCCTGCCGCCCACCATGAAGTCCGGCCGCGTCCCCGCTCCCGGAGGCCTGGTCGGCTGGATCGCCGGCATCAGCTTGATCTCGCCCGCACAGTCGCCGCACGGCGTCGTCTCGATCGTGATGGGCGGCGGAAGCATCTCGCGCTCCGGCGGCTCCGCCTTCTCGCGCGGGGGCTTCGGCTGAGTCGGGGTGTCGTGCCTGAGTCGCGTGAAGTTGATCTTGCTTGCACCGATCGTCGGCAGCGCGATCTCGTCCCCCGAGTGCGTCATCTCGCTCAGCCCGATAAACACCACGCTGAGCGTCATCGCTCCGCACAAGCCGGTCGCCAGGAATCGCAGCGCGCTTCGAATCACGTCCATGGCACGTCCTCCGTGTTGTTGCGTGCAACGACACGAATACGCACAAACGTGAACGCACGTATGAAGCGAACATGAACCGTCTCAGCGCCGCCGCGTCACGAGGCGACTCGACGCGCGAAGAACCTCGGTGGCTGACGCGCCAAGGCGAAGCCAGACCATCCTCGCCGTCGAACGCTCCTCACTGCGTGTCGGCCGAGACCGCAAGCGAAGCGCGCAGCAGCGGGCGAGTCTTCGAGCCCGATGCGAAGTACACCAGGGAAAACGCAAGCCTCGGTGGTTGTTAGGCCACCGAGGCCCGCGCGCTACACCTTCCCGAACAACTGCTGCGCCACCTTGCGGATCTGCACCTCGTCCGAGCCCTCCGTGATGCGATAGCGACGGTGGTGGCGGTAGATGTGCTCGAACGGCTTGTGGCGCGTGTAGCCGATGCCGCCGTGCGTCTGGATCGCTTGGTCCGCGGCTTTGCAGCAGAACTGATTCGCGCGGTAGTTCACCATCGCGATCTGCGCCGAGAGCTTCGCGTCCACGCGCGACGGGTCCTTGCGGGCGTCCATCTCCCACGCGACGCGCCGGATCGTGTTGCGGATGAACTCCGCGTCGGTGTGCAGCTCCGCGAGCGGCCACTGGATCGCCTGATTCACCGCGAGCGGCTTGCCCCAGGTCTTGCGCTCCTTCGCGTACTTCACCGCCTCGAGAATGCAGTACTGGCCCGCGCCGAGGCTCGACGCCGCCTGCCGGATGCGGTTCTCGTGCACGAACATCTGCGCCATGTCGAGGCCGGTGCCCTCGCCGCCCAGGATCGCGGCGTTGTCCACGCGCACGTTTGTTAGGGAAACCTCGGCGTGGTCGGTGGGCATGTTGAACGTCCACCACTGATGCTCGACTTTGAAGCCGGGCGAGTCGGTGGGCACGATGAAGCACGTGATGCCGCGCGGATCGCCGGGCTTGCCCGAGCTGCGCGCGAACACCATGTCGTAGTTCGCGCTGTGCATGCCGCTGTTGAAGCGCTTCTTGCCGTTGAGGACCCACTCGTTGCCGTCGCGCACGGCGGTGGTCTCGAGGAACAGCGCGTCGCTGCCGTGGTTCGGCTCGGTGAGCCCGAACGCGAGGCGCTTCGTGCCGTTCATCATGCCCTCGAGGAACTCCTTCTTCTGCTCCTCGGTGCCGCGATGCCACATCATCAGCACGGTGGGGAAGTTGCCGACGATCGAGGCCTCGTTCTGAAGATCGTTGTGCAGCCCGAGGCCCTTCGTCGCGAAGTGCTCGCGGATGATCGCCATCGCGAGGTTCGAGCCGTCCTTGCCGCCCAATGCCTTGGGCAGCGCGAAGCGCAGGTGGCCCGCCTTGTCCGCGCGGCGGCGCATCTCGCGCAGCAGCTCTTCCCACTCCTTGCGCGGCTCGCCGTCCTTGTCCCAGTCCGTGCGCGAGTGCTCGCGGCGGTGGTCGAAGAAGCGGATGTTGTCGTTCTCGCGCTCGAGCGGCTTGATCTCGAGCTCGATGAACGCGTCGAGAACACCGAGGTAGTCGGTGATCTCTTTGGGAATCTCGAAGTCCATGGGCGCCTCCAGTGGTGAGCGCGCCACGGTAGTGCGAACTCGCGCGGGCGTGTTTGCTCCCGCGCGGAAATCTGGGCGACGCTCGCGCGCATGAGCGCACCCGAAGTGCAGACCACGTTGGGACAGGTGCGCGGCGTGGGGCAAGGCGGCACGCACGCCTTCCTCGGCATCCCGTACGCGGCGCCGCCGATCGGCGCGCTGCGTTTCGAGTCGCCGCAGCCCGCGGCGCCGTGGCGCGGCGTGCGCGAGTGCGCGGCGCACGGCCCTGCGCCGATGCAAGCGCGCGACGGGCTCTCGTTCGAGCTCGGCCTGCTCGCCGAACATCCCCAGAGCGAGGATTCGCTCACGCTCAACGTGTGGCGCCCGGCGGCGCCGGCGCGCGAGCCGCGCGCGGTGATGGTGTGGCTGCACGGCGGCGCGTTCGCGAGTGGAACTGCGGCGGGGCCCGCTTATCAGGGCGCGGCGCTCGCAGTGCGCGGCGACGTGATCGTGGTGACGCTCAACTACCGCGTCGGCGCGCTCGGCTTCCTCCACCTCGCCGCGCGCAGCAACCTCGGCCTGCAGGATCAGCTCGCGGCATTGCGCTTCGTGCAGCGCGAGATCGAGGCGTTCGGCGGCGACCCGCAGCGCGTCACGCTGTTCGGCGAGAGCGCAGGCGCCGGAAGCATCATCGCGCTGCTCGGGATGCCCGCCGCGCGCGGGCTCTTCCAGCGCGCGATCGTGCAGAGCGCAGCGCCCGGTGGCCAGCTCAGCGCGGACGAAGCCTCAGCGCGCGCGAAGCTGCTCGCGGAGAAGCTCGGCGGCGATGCGGCCGACCTCGCGTGGTGGCGCTCGCTGCCTGCGGAGCGAATCGTCGCCGGGCAAGGCCTCGCCGAGCCGGGGCCACGGCGCATCGGCATGTTCTTCGCGCCGGTCGTCGACGGCGGCTCGCTGCCCGAGTGGCCGATGCGCGCGATCGCGGCAGGCAGCGCGCGAGACGTCGCACTGATCATCGGCACCACCGCGAACGAGATGCGCCTGTTCCAGCTCGTGCCCGGCTTTGGCGCGATGCCGGAGGCGGCGCTCGAGCCCTTCGTCGCCGCGAAGCTCGCGAGTGCGACATTTCGGCCCGGCCAGAATGTCCGCGAGGCGGCGGCGCGCATCGTGGCCGCGTACCCGGGCGCGACCCCGCTCGATCGCTTCTTCGCGCTCGAGACCGACGCGAGCTTGTTCGCGCCGAGCGCGCAGCTCGCCGCCGCGCACGCGCGCGCGGCGGACACCTGGATGTACCGCTTCACCTGGGCGTCTCCGCTGCGCGGCGGCGCGCTGGGCGCGTGCCACGCGCTCGACGTGCCATTCGCACTCGGCACGCACGCGAGCACGCCGGAGCTGCGCGCGTTCGCCGGCGACGACGCGCGCGCTGCTCGCGTCGCGCACGCCACGATGGACGCGTGGGCCGCCTTCGCGCGCACCGGGAATCCCGAGCACGCGAGCCTCGGCTGCGCTTGGCCGCGCTACGACGAGGCGAAACGCGCGACGCTCGAGCTCGGCGACCCGTGCCGTACCGCGTTCGCTCCGAACGAAGAGAAGCGCCGGCTGTGGGCCGAAGCGCTGGAGGACTCGCGATGAAGCTCGGTGGCTTCCTGATGCCCTCGCATCCGCCCGAACGTGCGATCGGCCCCGCGATCGAGTGGGATCTCGCGCAGATCGAGCAGCTCGACCGGCTCGGCTTCGACGAGGTGTGGATCGGCGAGCACTTCAGCGCGCCGTGGGAGCCTGTGCCGGCGCCCGACTTGCTCATCGCGCAGGCGATCCCGCGCACGTCGCAGATCAAGCTCTGCCCCGGCGCGCACCTCCTCCCGTACCACCACCCCGTCGAGCTTGCGCACCGCGTCGCGCAGCTCGATCACATGGCGCGCGGCCGGTACATGCTCGGCATCGGCATCAGCGGCCTGCCGAGCGATCTCAACCTCTACGCGATCGATCCCGCGAGCGGCGAGAACCGGCGCATGACGATCGAGTCGCTCGACATCATGCTGCGGCTCTGGCGCGGCGAAGCCTTCGACTTCCGCGGCAAGTACTGGAACGTGGGCAAGCCCGCCTCGAGCTTCGACTTCCTGAAGCTGCATCTGCGCCCGTATCAGAATCCGCATCCCCCGATCGGGATTGCCGGCCTCTCCGCGGGCTCCGAGACCCTGAAGATCGCGGGCGAGCGCGCCTTCATGCCGCTCTCGCTCTCGCTGAACGACGACCACACGGCGTCGCACTGGAAGTCGGTGGAAGAAGGCGCGCGCCGCAGCGGGCGCACGCCGAGCCGCAAAGACTGGCGCATCGTGCGCGACATCTACATCGCGCCCACCGACGCCGAGGCGAAGCGGCGCGTGCGCGAAGGCATGCTCGGCCGCGTCTGGCGCGACTACCTGCTGCCGTTCTTCACCGGCAGCGGCATGGGCCCGAACCTCGTTAGGCCCGGCGACCCCGAGAGCGCGCTCAGCGTGGACTACTTCATCGAGAACGCCTGGCTGGTCGGCTCGCCCGACACCGTGGTGCGCAAGATCCAGCGCCTCCAGCAAGCGACCGGCGGCTTCGGGACGCTGCTGATGATGGTCTACGACTACAGCAACGAGTCCGCGCACTTGGACGAGTCCCTGCGCCTGCTGACGAAAGAGGTGATGCCGCATTTCGCCGACTGACCTCGCCGCGCACTGACGGGCGCACAGATCTCGATCGACGGCGCGCAGCCCGCAGGCTGAACGAGGAGCGCATGACGAGCGACGAACAAGCCATCCGCAACTTGCTCTTCACCTACGCCGAACGCATCGACCGCGGCGACATCGAAGGCATGGCGCGCCTCTTCGAGCACGCCGCTTACCGCGCCGGCGACCAGCCGCCGATCACCGACTGGCGAGCCGTCGCGCATCTGAACCAAACGCTCGTGATCCTCTACGAAGACGGCACGCCGAAGACGCAGCACGACACGACCAACGTGCTCATCGAGCTCGACCCCACGAGCACCAAAGCCTCCGCCCGCTCCCGCTTCACGGTCCTCCAATGCGCTCCAGGTCAACCGCTCCAACTCATCGTCGCCGGCCGCTACCACGACACCTTCGAAAAGCACGCCAACACCTGGCGCTTCGCCACCCGCCACATCTTCATGGACCTGATCGGCGACCTGACCAAACACCTCCGCCTCGACAAGCTCGCCGAAGCCCAACGCCGCCCCTAACGCGCGCGCGAGTCTTCGACGCGCGCCCCGCCACTAACAACTCCACCACCCGCAAGCCCCCGCGCCCCCTGACCACGCGCAGCGCGCGGGAGGCGCGCCTCAACGGCGCGCCGATCCGCGCCCGCGTCTACTCCCTGTCACGCGATCCACGCAAGGCAAGAGCAGCCGGCGCGGGCCGCAGCGGGGGTCGCGGAGCGAGTGCCCAGGCGCGAGGCGCGCTCACACTGGGATGCATCGCGCCAAACAGCACGATGAGCGCACGACTCCGCCTGACGCGCCCGCGCGGCCGAGCGCAGCCGAGCCCCCGCGGAGGCCCGCGCCGGCTGCGCTGCCCCGAACAAGCGGACCACGCCCAGGCTCGAGCGCGCGCCGAGTCTTCGACGGCGCGCGCTCCCACTACCGAAGGGGCCCCTTCGACGACACCACGAACTTGTCGGCCTTCATCTCCTTCACCCCGAACCCACCCATCGCCGCCTGGAACTTCGCCATGTGCGGCGTCGCGAAGTGCGACGCCAGGATCGCGTCACTCTCCCACTCCTCGAGAATCCAGTACCGCCCCGGCTCCGAGAGATCCCGCGCAAACGTGTAGGCGTGACAACCTTTCTCCTTGCGCGACTCCACCATCATCTCCCGCATCGCCGCGTCCGCCGCGGCCACGTTCGCCGCATCGATCAGCAGCGCCGCATGAATCACGATCACGAGGATCCTCCTTCTCACGTGGGTTGACTCGAAGTCGCGCATGATAAGCGCGGTTGCGAGCAACTTGGGCCGCGCATGCGCGTTGATTCTTCGTAAGATGGCGCGCCGGACGGACCGTCCGACTCGACGAGGTGCCCATGCCGCTGCTGCGTCTGCTCGCGGTCTCGTTTTCCGTTCTCGCGCCGACGCTCGCGCTCGCGGGCGGAGCCTCGGTGCACGAGCCGCCCGGCTTCCAGACCTTCGCGAGCCCGCAGGTGAACCCCATCGCGGTCTCGCCGAGCGGCCACGAGATCTACGTCGCCAACACCTCGAGCAATACGCTCAG
Source organism: Deltaproteobacteria bacterium (assembly GCA_016875395.1). NCBI lineage: Bacteria > Pseudomonadati > Myxococcota > Myxococcia > Deltaproteobacteria bacterium. Next base: position 140,418 of record VGRF01000004.1, read on the forward strand.
CGTGCTCACCGCGTCGCCGCTGCGGCAGGTGCGCCAGGTCGACGTGGGCCTCGAGCCGGTCGCCGTCGCGGTCAAGCCGGACGGCAGCGAGGTGTGGGTCGCGAATCACGTGAGCGACTCGATCAGCGTGATCGACGTGGCGGCCGGCAGCGCGAGCTTCCGCGAGGTCGTCGAGACGATTCAGGTGCTCGACGGCGCACTCGCGACGCAGTTCGACGAACCGGCGGGCATCGCGTTCGCCGGCAACGGCAAAGCCTACGTCGCACTCTCTTCGCGCGATCAGATCGCCGTGATCGACACGACGAGTTATCAGGTCACCGGCTTCATCGCGGTGCGCGGCTCCGATCCGCGCGCGATCGCGGTGCGAAACGGCCTGCTCTACGTCGCCGCGTTCGAGGCCAACAACCAGAGTGAGGTCTCCGCCTGCGCGACGCCGTTCGGCAGCCCCATCGTCGGTGGGCAGTGCACGCTCGGCTTGCAGCAGCTTCAGACCTTCGTGACGCAGCCGAACATCCCCGGCGCGACGAAGAACATCGTGATCGACCCGCAGGTCCCCGATCGCGACCTGTTCGTGTACGACACCGCGACCGACCAGGAGATCGCCACGGTGTCCGGCATCGGCACCCTGCTCTACGGCCTCGCGGTCGACGCGAACGGACGCGCGTTCCTGACGCAGACCGACGCGCGCAATGCGGTCAACGGCAATCACGGCGAAGTGCTCATCACGCTGCAGAACCGCATGTTCGACAACGAGCTCGCGGCGGTGACCTGCACCAGCGGCGGCTGCGGCAGCGTGACGACGCGGAACCTCGAAGCGAGCGGGACGACGCACGCGAACTCGCTTGCAACGCCCTACGGCATCGCGCTCTCGGCCGACGGCTCGACGCTGCTGATGACCGCCGCGGGCGCGAGCCGCATCGCGAGCTTCAGCACGAACCTCACCGGCGCCGCGCTCGACACGCTCGACGTCGGCGCGATCCCGCGCGGCGTCGCGCTCTACTCGCCGAGCGGCGCCACCGGAACAGCCTACGTGCTGAACTCGCTCGACAACTCGGTCTGGCAGGTGGCGCTCGGCGCGAACGGCGCGCTCACCCACGTCGCGAGCGTGACGGTGGGCCGCGACCCGACGCCGGCGGCGGTGCGGCGCGGCGCGATCGCCTTCAACAACGCCTTCGCCTCGACGACCGGCAACTTCTCGTGCGGAAGCTGCCACCCCGACGCGAACGTCGATCAGCTGCTCTGGCGCATCGGCGGCGACTGCAGCGCGATCGGCTGCGCCCCCGGCGACGAGCCGCGCACGACGATGCCGATCCGCGGCCTCGCGAACACCGTGCCGCTGCACTGGGACGGCACGCTCGGCGACCCGTTCGGCGGCGGCAACGGTTCGGTCGGCCTGAACGGCGCCGGCGGCACGGACTGCGCGCTCGGCGATGCGGACGGCGAGCACGACTGCTTCCTCGACCTCGTGAACGGCAGCCTCTCCGGCGTGATGTGCGATCAGGCGAACGCGTGCCCGCCGGGCGGCAACGAGCTCAGCGCGCAGGAGCGCGACGACCTCGCGCGCTTCATCGCGGCGGTCGCATACCCGCCGGCGCGCATGCGCCGCGTCGACGACGATCCGTCGCGCCTCGCGGACCCGGTACCCGCGACACAGGGCGGTGTCGCCACCTCCGCGGTGAAGGGCTTCGCCGAGTTCTTCGCGAACCAAGACGGCGCGGGCCAGCCGCGCTCGTGCGGCGATAACGACGGCGGCTGCCACGCGCTGCCGCTCGGCACGGCGACGAACTCCGCAACGCTCGACGGCTTCGATGCGCCGACGATGCGCGGAATGACGGATCGCACGCTGCAGTTCTCGCTCGGCGTCACCAACGCGTAAGAGATCCTCGCGTTCGCCACGGCGAACAACGAGCCCGGGTTCGCGTGGGATCCCAACCAAGGCTTCAAGGAGCAGGTCACGTTCGGCTCCGCGTTCCTCGTGTTCGAGACGGTCTACGGCGTGCGACCGGTCGACATCTTCCAGATGCTCGAAGAGGCGAGCACCGGCACCTCGGGCGCGACCGGCCGCCAGCTCACGCTGAACACCGCCACGGCGAACGCACCCGAGACGCTCGCGTTGATGACGGCGCTCGAAGCCGCCGACGCGCGCGGCGCCGTCAACCTGCGGCTGGTCGGGCGCCGTAACAACGCGACGCTCTTCCTCAGCTACAACGGCATCGTCTACGCGGGCGACACGTTTTCGCTGACGCCCGCCCAGCTGCGCAGCGAGGCCGCCGCAGGCGTCACGTTCGCGACGCTCACCGCGCACCTCCGCCGCGACACCGGCACGACGCCGCAGCCGCTGATCTCGACGGTCGGCGCGAGCTCGTCTGCGACTCCGATCGGCGATCCGCCGCTGCCGACCCTCGCGACGTCGGGAAACCCGGCGGCGTTCAACGTGACCGGCGCCAACGTCTCGCAGTTCGCGACGATCTTCGTGAACGGCGCCTCCGCCCCCGGCTTCGTGACCTGCGGCGCGGGCTCGACCGGCGGGTTCTGTAATCCCGGCAACGTCTCGATCGACCTGAATTCCAGCCCCGGCGCGGGACTGCACCTCCTGCAGCTGCAAAACCCCTCGGGCTTGTTCTCGAACGAGCTCCCGATCTGCGCGGGCGCCGCGAACGGCTGTCGCGACTCGCAGTAACCGTCAGGGCCGCCGCCGCACGAACGCGGCGGCGAGCCCTGCGGCCATCAGCGCGAGCGCGGGCGCATCGCCAAAGCGCGCATAGGTGCTCGGCTCGGCGTTCGCGTGCAGCTCCGCGTGAATCGCGCCGCGTTCTTCCAGCGCGAGCGACGCCACCACGCGGCCACGCGCGTCGATCAGCGCGGAGATCCCCGTGTTCGCCGCGCGAGCGATCGGCGTGCGCAGCTCGATCGCGCGCACGACGGCGTGCGCGAGGTGCATCTCCGCGTAGCCGCTGCGGCCGAACCACGCGTCGTTGGAGAGATTGAAGAAGAACTGCGCGCCGCTCGCGGAGAAGCCGCGCATGAGGCCTGCATCCGTGACCTCGAAGCAGATCGGCGCAGCGAACGGAACGCCGAGGCGCCGAAACACCGTCGCTTCGCGGCCCGCCTGATACGGCGTCGCGTTCGCGACGCTCGCGAAGAGCGCTCGCAGCGGCGCGCCCCACGCGGGCTCGGCCTCGGCGAACGGCACGAGCCGCTGCTTCGCGTAGCTCTCGATCACGCCCGCGCGCGGCACCACCAGCAGCGCCGAGTTCGTGACTCCGCCGCGCGCGAGACGCTGCGCGCCCGTAATCACCGGCACACCGCTCGCTTCGACCTGACGGCGCACGGCCGCGAGCAGGCGCGCGTCGCGCTCGAGCACCGCGTCGATCGCGGTCTCGGGCCACACCGCCACGTCGAGTGGGCCCGCGCTCGCGAGCAGCTCGCGCGTGAGCGCTGCGTAGTCCTCCGCATGGACGAGCGCCGCGCCCGCTTGCCAGCGCTCGCGCTGCGGCGTCGACGCCTGCACGACGCCGACCCGCAGCGGCTCGCCCTCGCGGAGGCGCGCGGCGCCGATCCCAACGGCGCACGCCGCGGCGAGGCCTAACAAGAGGGGTGCCCACAGGGGACGCGCGCTGCGCTGCGCCCACGCGAAACCGATCCCGGCGGAGATCGCGATCGCGACGAAGCTCGCCCCGCCCGCTCCGATCCACTCCGCGCTCTGCAGCAGCCCAGGCGCAGGCGCGAGTGCATGCGACGCGAGCAGCCACGGCAGGCCGAGCGGCGCCGCACGGAACCACTCCGAGAACGCGTACAGCGCCGCGAACGCGAGCGGCGCCAGAGCGGGCGCGAGGCGCGGCCGCAGCGCGGCGAACGCGGCCATCGCGAAGGCGGGCACGAGCGCGTAGGCAGCGACGAGGCCGGCCGTGACGAGCCACGCGGTCGCGGGCGGCGTCGCGTACTCGACCGCCAGCGCGTGCACGAGCCAGCGCACGATCGCGAGCGCCATCGCGAGCGAGTACGCGTACGTGAGCGTGAAGGCGCCGAGCGGGCGCGCGCTCCAGAGCGCCGCGGCGAGCGGCGCGAGCATCGCGAGCGCGAGCGGCCACGCACCGAACGGAGGGAACGCGAGCACGGTCAGCACGGCGCTCGCGAGCGCGAGCAGCGCCCGCGCGTGCGGTTTCACGCCGCTGGCCAGCCCGGCACGAGGCGCAGATCCTTCGCCGCGGGCTGCGCGTGAATCGTCTTGCCGTGCCACTTCGCGGCATCCGGGCTGGTCACGAGCCACGCGATCACCGCGGCGGGAACGAGCGGAGGGGCACCGCCACCCGGAACGGCCCGTAACAAGTCCTCCGTGAGCCCTTGCTCGCGCATCGATTCGGTGAGCACGAGGCCAGGCTCGAGGTTGAAGAACGACAAGCCCGAGCGCGCGTGCTCCGACGCGAGCGCGCCCGCCAGTCGGATGAACGCGGCTTTCGACGCGCCGTACGCGAAGCCCCACGCGCCCGAGCCCGGGGGCGGATCGCTCATGCCCGCAGCGCTCACGAGATTCACGATCGCCCCGCTCTTGCGCGCGAGCATCTGCGGCAGCAGCTCCTGCACCACGAGCAGCTGATGCGTGACGTTGCCGAGGAACACGCGCGAGACGTGCTCGAGATCGAGGGAGAGCACGGGGTCCATGACGCCGGGGCCCTGATAGATCGCGTTGTTCACCAGCACGTCGATGCGCCCGAACGCCGCGAGCGCGGCGCGCGCCGCAGCGCGCGTGCTCTCGCGATCGAGCAGGTCCATCGGCACCGCGTGCGCCCGCGCGCCGCGCGCGCGCAGCAGCTCCGCCGTCTCGTCGAGACTGCCCGGCATCGCGCGCACCAGCGGCTTCCCGGCGAGCGGCGAGTAGTCGTGCTGCTCCGCGCCCGTGACGGTGCGCGCAGAGATCACGACGTCGAAGCCCTTGTCCGCGAGCGCGAGCGCCGTGGCTTTCCCGATTCCGCGCGATGCGCCCGTGACGAACGCGACCGGCTTGCTCACGAGGGCTTCCCCGCACGCGCCCGCGCGCGCGCCGCCCGGTAGTCGGGCTCGCGCTTCTCCATGAATGCGCGCACGGCCTCGACGTTCTCCGCCGAGCCCGCCTGCGCCTTCATGCCCGCGCGCTCCGCTTCGAGCGCGACCGCGATGCCCGGCGCGAGCGCGGCCTTCAGCGTGCGCTTCGACTCGCGCAGCGCCGACACCGGGAACTGCGCCATCTCGCGCGCCTTCGCGAGCGCAACGCCGAGCACCGCGTCGTCCGCGTGCAGCGAAGTCGCGATGCCCACCTCCAGCGCGCGCGCCGCGGGAATCCACTCCGCCGTGTACATCAGCTCCCCCGCGCGGCGCGGGCCGATCAGCGCCTGCAACAGGTACGAGCTCGCGCCTTCCGGCACGAGGCCGAGCCGCACGAACGGAAGCCGCAGCCGCGCGCTCTCGCCGAGGTACACGCAGTCGCAGTGGAAGAGGAACGTCGCGCCGAACCCCACGCAGACGCCGCGCGCCGCCGCGAGCAGCGGCTTCTCGAACGCGACCAGCGCATCCATCGTGTTGTCGTACCCGCTCGCGAACGGCCCCGTGCGCGGCTTCGCACCGCCCGCGAACGAGCTCAGGTCCACGCCCGCCGAGAAGTCCCCGCCCGCGCCCGTAACGACTGCGACCGCGACGTCCTCGTCCGCGTTCGCCGCGCGCAGCGCATCCGCAAACCCGTCCCACTGCGCGTCGTCGAAGGCGTTCTTCTTCTCCGCGCGATTCAGCGTGATCAGGCGAACGCCCGCAGAGGAATCGGTGACGAGCGGTGACGGCATGCGGCCTCCCTGGGAACCGGCGCGGTGTATCAGAGGGCGCGACTCAAATCCGCAGCCACACCGCGAAGCCGTGCCTGCCCGCCTGCACCACGAGATCGCGCAGGCGCGCGAGGGCGCGCTGGTACTCGCGGTTGTCGATGCGCACGCGGTACTCGGCGTGCGCGTCGCGCGCGACCGCGAACTCGTAGCGGGCGCCGTAGGTCTTGCGGTCCGCCTCGGTGAGGATGTCCGCGACGTCGTCGAGCGCGGCCTGCGGCACGAAGACGTCGCGACCGTCGCCGAGCTTGCCCATCTCGAGGGGCAGCCGGTTCAGCTCGACCAGGACGCCGTGGCCCTCGAGCGCGGCGACCGTGTTCGCGGAGATGCGCACGCGCTCGTCGGTCTCGAGCTCGCCGCGCTCGCTCATCCACACGCGCCCGCCGGCGCCCGCGCGAAACGGCGGAGGCGGCGCGTCGAACTGATCGGGCTCGAGATAGATCACGCGCACGCTGCGCTCGGCTCCCGGACGAGCCGCGCAACGTAGGCCAGGCCCGCGCGCCTGGAAGCCGCGCGACAAACGCTTAGGATCGCCGGCTTCGCGAAGGAGCCGGCATGCCCATCTCGCTCAAAGGCAGGAGCCTCCTCACGCTGCGCGACTTCAGCGCCGACGAGATCGCGCTGATGGTCGACACCGCCGCCGATCTGAAGGCCGCGCGCCGCGCGGGCATCTTCCCGAAGCGCCTCGCGAACAAGAACGTCGCGCTGATCTTCCTGAAGCCCTCGGCGCGCACGCGCGCCTCGTTCGCCGTCGCCGCGGCCGATGAGGGCGCGAACCTCGAGGTGCTGCCGCCCGCCGACATCCGCTTCGGCGAGAAGGAGTCGGTGAAGGACATCGCGCGCGTCCTCGGCCGCCTGTTCGACGGCATCGTTTTCCGCGGCTTCCAGCACGCGCTCGTGCGGGAGCTCTCGCTTCACGCAGGCATCCCGGTGTGGAACGCGCTGTGCGACACGTACCACCCGACGCAGGTGCTCGCGGACCTGCTCACGTTGCGCGAGAACGTGGGGCACATCCGCGGCACGAAGCTCTGCTACGTGGGCGATGGCCGTAACAACGTCGTGACTTCGCTGATGGTCGGCGCCGCGAAGATGGGCGTCGATCTGCGCGTGCTCGCGCCGCGCGCGCTCCACCCGAACCCCGAGCTCGTGAAGCAGCTGTTCGCGGAGGCATCGGTGGGCGCGGAGATCACGATCACGGAGGATCCGCACGAAGCGCTGAGCGAGTGCGACGCCGTCTACAACGACGTGTGGGTCTCGATGGGCGAGGAACATCTCGTCGCCGAGCGCGCCGCGCTGCTGCGCGAGTTCCGCGTGACGCGCAAGCTGATGTCGCTCACCGGCCGCGCCGACACGATCTACCTGCACTGCCTGCCCGCGCTGCACGACGACTCCACCGAGTTCGGCCGCGCGCACCCCGAGCTGCGCGAGGTCGACGACGACGTGTTCGAGCACCCGCGCAGCCGCGTGTTCGATCAGGCGGAGAATCGGATGCATACCGCGAAGGCTGTGATGGTGCTGACCTTGTAGGTGGGGAGGTGTGCCTACGGCCTTCGAGGGGCACGTTTTCCTTGTTTACTTCGCAGCGGGCTCGAAGACTCGCCCGCTGCTGCGCGCTTCGCTTGCGGCCTCGGCCGACTCACCTTGGTGTGGTCCTCGTCATCGAGGTCGTTCCGGCTGTCTCGCGGCGCGGCAATGCATCGAGCTTGGTCGGGCATTGTCTTGGTTTGTTAGGTAGAGATCGGTTGCGCGCGTCGGGAGCTTTCGGATGGCGATCGTGAAGTGGGTGCTGGGGATCGTGGGCGGGGTTGGGGTGGCGCTGGGGGCGCTTTACTTCGCGATGGCGGAGCGCGTGGAGGTGGTGTTGCTGCATCACCATGGGGACGGGGGTGAGCAGACGGTGCGGCTGTGGGTGGTGGATGACGCCGGCTCGGCCTGGCTGCGCACCGGAGCGAGCAACGCGACTTGGCTGCCGCGGGTGCGCTCGCATCCGGAGATCGAGCTCGAGCGCGGCGGCGAGGAACGCGCGTACACGGCGGTCGTGATCGACGACGCGGAGACGGTCGCGCGCGTCAACCAGCTCTCGCTCGAGAAGTACGGCTGGAGCGAGGAGTTGTTACGGGGCGCCGGCACGGCGCCGACCGGACAGGTCGCGATTCGGCTGGACCCCCGCTAGCCAGGCGGCCTCGCGTCGCGTAGCGCGGTAGCGCACTCGCCGACGAGGCCCGGGCCGCGGTAGATCATCCCCGAGTAGATCTCGACGAGCTGCGCGCCCGCGGCGCTGAGCGCGAGCGCGTCGGCGCCGCTCATCACGCCGCCGACGCCGATGCGCAGCTGCTCGGGATGCGCGAGCTCGCGGAGTGCGCGCATCCCGGCGAGGGCGTGGTCGCGCAGCGGCGCGCCCGACACGCCGCCGGGCGCGTCGGGCCTTGCGTGCGGGGACTTCGCGAGCGCGAGACCGATGCTGGTGTTGACCGCGACGAAGCCGTCGCACACGTCGGGCCGTGCGAGGGGCTTCACGAGCGCGGCGAGCGTGTCGGGGCTCCACGCGGCGCGCTCGGGCGTCTCGGGCGGGAGCTTCACGAGCAGCGGGGTCGGCTCGCGCCCGTGCTCGCGCGCGAGCGCAGCGAGGCGCGCGCGCGTCGGCGCGACGAGCTCTTGCGCGAAGCCGTCGCCGTAGAGCACGCCGCGTAGGCCGCTCGTGTTCGGCGACGAGAGGTTGATCACGAACAGCTGCGCGTGGCGATCGAGCGCCGTCACGAGCTCGCTCAGCTCTGCGCGCGCTCTCGCCGCGAAGCCGGGCTCGCTCGCGCCGCGCACGGTGAGCGGATGCGGCGCGATGTTGCACGCGACGACCATCTCGCCGTGCTTCGCGCGCGCGAGGCGCGCGGCGACGCGCGCGAGGCCGTCGCTCGGGAAGCCGAGCCGGTTCCACACGCCCTGCTCCGCTTCGAGGCGCGCCAGGCGCGGGCGCAGCGGATTGCCGGCCCAAGGCTGCGTGAGGATCGTGCCGATCTCGGCGAAGCCCGCGCCGATGCGCGCGAGGCCGGCGACGGCGACCGCGTTCTTGTCGAAGCCGGCGGCGACCCCCACGCGATTCGGGAAGGTGATGCCGCGCCACTGAAACGCGTCCGCGACGCGCGGCGCGGGGAACAAGCCCAGGCGCAGCCCGAGCAGCGCGAGTTGGTGGCCGCGGTCGGGCCCGAGCGGCCGTAACAACACGCGGTCCGCGAGCGAGTAGAGCGCGCTCACGCGACGAGATCTCCGAGCTTGCGCAGCTCCGCCACCGCGCTCTCGGGCAGCACCGGCGGCGGCTTGCCCACGGCGTAACAACCGAGGATCACCTGCGCGCTGCGCTCGATGATCTCCGCCATGTCCGCCGCGCGGCGCAGCGAGCGCCCGGCGACGAGCAGGCCGTGGTTCACGAGCAGCACCGCCCAGCTCGCGCGCATCGCCTCACGAACCGCGTCTGCGAGCGCTTCGGTACCGGGCATGATGAAGGGCACGCGCGGCAGCTCGCCGAAGAACGCGGCCTCTGTCGAGATCGGCAGGAACGGCAGGCCCGTGTTCGCGAGAATCGTCGCGTTCGGCGCGTGCGCGTGAATCACCGCCTGCGCCTCCGGCTTCGCTGCGTAGACCGCGCAGTGCATCAGCCGCTCGCTCGACGGCGACGCCGCGTTCTCGTCGCGTACGCGGCCGTCGACGCCGATGCGCACCATCGCCTCGGCGCGCAGATCTCCCTTGAACAGCGCGCTCGGCGTGATCCACAGCTCGTCCGCGCCGGCCCGCGCACTCACGTTGCCGCCGGTCGCGGTGATGAGGGCCTGGCGGCAGAGCTCCTCGATCACGTGGACCATCTGCACCCGCACGTCGCTCGCTTCGGGCTTTGCAATCGCAGGAGAGCCCGCGCTCTCTCCGAGCGACGCGAGGGCTGACAAGTCGCCTGCCGAGTCGCGGGCCGCCGCCCAGAGGCGCTGCAGCTCGGGCTGCACTTGCTGCAGCGTCATCGCCTTGCCGGCGTCGCCGGCGAACGCGATGCCGCCCGACATCGCCTCCTGCATCGCGTTCACGCGGCCCGTCAGCATTCCGTCGAAGATCGCCGCGCGCATGCGCAGGTTCACTTCGGGCGCGGGCTCCGCGTCACCGAGCGCTGCGCTCGCGCGCCCGCCGCGCAGCGCGATGAAGAAGCGCAGCGCGGCGTCGGGCAGCGAGAACTGCAGCGCGACGTCCTTGCCCGCTGCCGCGGCCTGAAACGCGGCATCGCCAGCCACGCTCGCCGCGAAGCGATCCAGCGCACCGCGCAAACGCGCGACGACTTCTGCGCTCGCGCCGTCGGGGGCTACGGGCGGCGCCGTCGGCGCCGGCTTCTTCGCGGGTGGCTTCTTGTCGCGCTGCAGATCCGTCACCGCGGGCTGCGGTCGCGCGAGCAGCTCCGAGCGCAGAGCTGCGCTCGGCTCCGCGCGCGGCGCCGCGAGGGTCACGCGCTCCCACACGCTCGCGTCCGCGAGGTGCCGCGGGCGCTCACCGCGCACGAGCCGAGCGAGGTCGTCGCTCACGATCTGGCCCTGATGGATCGCCACCTCGAACGTGTTCCCGCCGACGTGCGGCGTCGCGATCACGTTCGCGAGCGCGAGCAGCGGGTGATCGGCGCCGGGCGGCTCCACGCTGAACACGTCGAGCGCGGCGCCCGCGAGCTGGCCGCTCGTGAGCGCCTGCGCGAGTGCATCCTCGTCCACGAGCGCCGCGCGTGCGGTGTTCACGAGACACGCGCCGCGCTTCATCCGTGCGAGCTGCTCCGCGCCGATCAGGCCCCGCGTCGCGTCGGTCGCGGGCGCGTGCAGGGAGACGAAGTCGCTCTCGGCGAGCACCTGCGCGAGCGGCGCGAGCTCCACGTTCGCGCGCACCGCCGCCTCCTCGGTAGCGACCGGGTCCGCTGCGAGTACGCGCACGCCAAAGCCCGCGAGGCGCTCGGCGACCTTGCGACCGACGGCGCCGAGGCCGACCAGGCCGATCGTCTTCCCCCACAGCTCGCGGCCGCGCAGTGTTCCGTACGCGCGGCCCATCGCGCCGAGATCGCCCGCTTCGACCGCGGGGTCCCGCAAGAACTCGTTCGCGGTAGGAAGCTTGCGTGCGAGCGCGAGCAGGAAGGCGAGCGTGAGGTCCGCCACGGCGTCGGCGTTGCGCCCTGGCGCATGCAGCACCGGCACGCCGAGCGCGCTTGCGGCGACGACATCGACGTTCACCGCGTCGCCGCGACACGCCGCGACGACGCGCAACTGCGGCGCCGCGAGCAGCACGTGTGCGCTCACGAGATCGATCTCGGTCACGAGCACGTCGAAGCCGCTCAGCGCCCCCACGAGTGCGTCTCCTTGCAGCAAGCGCCCCTTCGCCCGGTAGCTCGCGTACTCGACCTCGCCGAGCCGGCGAAACGCCTCGAGCGCGCTCGGATCGACTTCGGCGGTGATCAGGATGCGCGGGCGCCACGCCGGCTTCGCGGCAGCGCCGCTCTGCGCGAGCGCGCCGAGCATCCCCTGAATCGCGTGCCCCTGCGCGACCGAGTCGCCGGGCGCGCGTTTCGTACGCAGCTCGCGCCAGCGCGCGTAGCTCGCGGCGTACGCACTCGCGCGCTGCGCATCGGGCACGAAGGCGTCGTGCGGCGCGACCGCGCGCGCCCCATCGCGCGCGCCTCCGAAAGCGCCCGCAGCGACGCCCGCGCAGATCGCGGCGCCGAGCGCGCTCGCTTCCGGCGCGCCGCGTTCCACGGCGCCGCCGCTCACGTCCGAGACGATCTGCGCGAACAGTGCACTTCGCGCGACTCCACCGCCGAGCGCGAGCGCGCCTCGCGCGGGCGCGACTGCGCCCAGCGCCTCGAGGTTCGCGCGAACGGCGTACGCGATGCCTTCGACGACTGCGCGCAGCAGCCGCGCGCGGCCGCGCTCCGGCGCCCCTAACAAGTGCGTGAGCGTGAGGTCGCCGAGGGGCAGCGCGAGCGCACGTGCGTCCGGAAGCTGCGCGCCGAACGTGGAGAACACGCCGGCGGCGCCGGCCTCCGCGAGCGCTGCCTCGGCGAGCGCACGCGCGGCGCCGCTGCGCGACTCCGGGAAGAGCGCGCGGCCGAGCCACTCGAGCGCCTCGCCTGCAGGCCCCGCGTTGCTCTCGGCCACCCATACGCCGGGGACGACGTGCGGGGCTCGCCAGACTCGGCCCTCCGAGTCGCTCGTTCCCGCCGCGATCACGCGCTGCAGCGGCAAGGTCGTGCCGCACACCGCGCCGGTCGCTCCAGGCTCGGTCACGCCGAGACCGAGCAGCGCGCACTGCGTGTCGGCGCCGCCCGCCGCGACCGCGATGCCGGGCGCGAGCCCGAACGCTGCCGCAGCCTCGGTGCCCAACAAGCCGAGCCGCGCGCCCGGAACGACGAGCTGCGGCAGCTGCGAGGCGCGCACGCCCGCCTGCTCGGCGAGGTCGAGCGCCCAGCTCCCGCTCGCGAGCTCGAGCAGGCCGCTCGCGCCCGCCTGCGAGAGATCGCTCGCGAGCTCGCCGCACAGGCGGAACGCGAGCCAGTCGGAGAGCGCGAGCACGTGGGCGGTCTGCGCCCACAGCTCGGGCGCGCTCTCGCGCAGCGCGGCGAAGCGCACGAGCGGCAGCACCGGAATCGGCCAGCTCCCTGTGCGCGCCTGCAGCGCCGCGCCGTGCCCGGCAGCGAGCGCGAGCGCCTTGCCGAGCCCGCGCGCATCGCGATTGCTGGCGCCGAGCAGCGCACGCCCATCCGCAGCGAGCAGCACGCTGCCGAAGCGCAGCGCGGTGCACGCAACGCCGACGACTCGCGCGCCGCTGCCGCACGCGGCGACGACCTCGCCACTCGCGGCGGCGAGCGCCGCGAACGCGGCCTCGAGCTCGATCTCCGCACCGAGCGGCGCGGGCCACGGCTTCGCCACGACGCGCTGCTCGCCGGTCTCGGCGTTCAGCGCGAGCGCACGCGCGCTGCCGCCGCCGAGGTCGAGACCGAGCAGCCAGCTCACGGCAAGCGAATCGCGGGGCGAGGTGCGCTCTTCGGAGCGCGGCGAGGGACGAGCCGCGCGGTGTCGTGCTCGCGCATGGCCCTAATACCCGCGCGCGCGATCGACCGCGGATGCGACCGGCTCGCCGCGCTCGAGGCACGCGACGTTGTCTGCGAACAGCGCGATCGAGGTCTCGAGCAAGTCGGGGAAGCCGCCCGCGACGTGCGGCGTGATCCACAAGTTCGGCGCGCTCCAGAGCGGATCGCCCGGTGGCAGCGGCTCCTCCGCGAACACGTCGAACACCGCGCCCGCGAGCCGCCCGCTCTCGAGCGCGGCGCGCAGCGCGGCCTCGTCCACGATGCCGCCGCGCGCGAGGTTCACGAGGTAGGCGCCGGGCCTCATCTGCGCGAACGCCGCGGCGTCGATCGAGCCTCGCGTTGCGTCGGTCAGCGGCGTCAGGATCACCACGACGTCGGCCTCGCCGAGCACGCGCGAAGTGCCGCTCGGCGGCTCGATGCGCGCCACCGCGGGGTGCGCCTTCGGCTCGCGTTGCGTGCCGATCACGCGCATGCCGAGCGCGTTCGCGCGCTCCGCGAGCGCGCAGCCGATCGCGCCGAGGCCGAGGATGCCGAGCGTCTTGCCCGCCGCGGTCTCGGGCAGGCGCCGCACCCACGTGCGCTGCTGCTGCGAGGCCACGAAGAACGGGAGTTGTTTCAGCAGCGCGAGGATCAGCGTGAGCGCGAACTCCGCCATCGGCTCCGCCGACATGCCGCGCTGGTTCGCGATCACGACTTCGCTGCGCAGGCCGACGGGCGGCATCAGGTAGTCGACGCCCGCGCCGAAGGCCTGGATCAGGCGCAGCTTCTTCGCCTTCTCCCAATGACCGCGCGGCGGATGCAGCGTAAAGATGAACTCGGCGTCGCCGATGCCCGCGATGAACTCGGGGGCCTGACTCCAGACGACCACCTCGCGCCCGGGGAACTGCTTCTCCAGCAGCGGGCGTACGGCTTGCGCGAAGGGGACGTACGCGTGGATCGGCGACGGCATCGGCGCATCTTAATGCGCCGCGCGGGCCGGGCGCGCGTCGTCATGGCGCGGCGTGCGCGAGCTCGTCGTGCAGCTTCGCGAGCTCGTCGTACTCGCTGGCGGCGGCGTTGAACTGCTCCACGAGCCGGCTGCAATGTCCCTTCAGCTGGGTGCGCGTGCCGAGCTTCCCGCCGCCATACGCGCGGCCCATCGACTCGTGGCGGCGCGCCTGCGCGCGCGCCTCCGCAGCCTTCGCCCGGAAGTGCTGCGCCACCGCTGCGTGCTCCGACGGCGAGTCCGCCATCTCGACCACGAGCGCCTCTAGCGAGGGCGCCTCCTCGGCGCGCACCCAAGCGGGCACCGCGGCGAGCCCTGCGAGTAACACGAACGCTGCAATCTTCTTCGCCATGCTCTCTCCTTCGAGGCTCACAGCTCCTGCACGGTCACGGTGCGCGCCTTGCGCACCTCCGCCTTCGCGATCGTCACGGTGAGCACGCCGTCCTTGAACGAAGCGTCGACGCGCTCCGCATAGGCATCGCTCGGCAACGTGAAGGTGCGCTCGAACGCGCCTAACTCGCGCTCGACCACGCGCCGCCGCTCGTCGCGCTCCTCGCGCTTCTTCTCGCCGCGAATGGTGAGCGCGCCGCTCGCGAGCTCGACGCTCACGTCCTCGCGCCGGACGCCGGGGATCTCGGCGCTCACGACGTAGCGGGTGTCGTCCTCGCTGACGTCGATCGCGGGGACCACACGCGAGCGCTCGCCGCCGCCCCAGAACGCGTCGAGAAAGTCGCGCGAGTAGACGCGCGGCAGGTTCTCGAAGAGCTCGCCGAAGAATGGGTCGCGGGAGATCAGCCTGCGTTCGCGGTTCGCCACTGCGGGATTCCTCCGCATCTCGGGTGCCGCTCGCGTGGCGTTGCATCGCGCGTGCCGAGGCGCTGGCGAGCGCACGAATCGAGCGAGAGCACCGATGCTGTGGCGCAACGCCGCGACGGGGGCGCTCTGGTGCTGCGCGACCCGGGGACGTCGGCAAGCAGACATCGATCCAGGGACGTTCCGCAAGTAAAGCAAGCAGAGTTCCGCGGGCCGGAACGCAACTTCACTGTCTTGCGGAACGTCCCCGCGCTCGGATCCCCGAGCTCGCGTGCCGATGCGCGCGCCGCTCCCGCGCTCGCGGCGTCTCAGCCGATCGGCGCCTTCACGGTGAGCACGCTGCACGGCGCGTGGCGCAGCGTTCGCTCCGCGACGCTTCCGAGCACTGCGTGCTTCACGCCGCCGAGGCCGCGCGAGCCGGTGATGATCAGGTCGGCGTGCAGCCGCTCCGCGACGCCGTCGAACGCAGCGTGCGCGGGTGCGCTCGCGAGGTCGGTCTTCACGTTCACGCCGCTGAGGCCCGCCGAGAGCGCGGCGAGCCGCTTGCGCGCCTCGGCGTAGGCGGCGTCGATCAGCGCCTCCGGCACCGACACTTCGTACGGCGTCACGAACGGCATGCGCAGCTCGAGGCCATGCACGAGGTGCAGCTCCGCGCCGAACGCGCGCGCCCAGTCCGCAGCGAGCGCCACGGCCTCTTCGGAGTGCTTCGAGAAGTCGACGCCGACGACGATCTTCTTCGGCGCCTCCGCGTGTCCCTCGCCCTTCACGGTGAGTACGGACACGGGCGATTCCTTGACCGTGCGCTCGGCGACGCTTCCCAACAAGAAGCGCCTGAAGCCGGTGTGGCCGTGTGTGCCGATCACGACGAGATCGGCGCCGATCTCTCGCGCGCGCTCCGCGACGCACAGCGACGCCGGCGCTTCGCCGAGATGCGCGGTGCCGGTGAGGCCGGCGGCGCGCACCTTCGCGTTCGCGGCGGCGAGCTTCTCCTGCGCCGTCTTGCGTGCGGCGCCAATGAACTCCGGCGGGAGCGCCACCGCATACGGCTCGAACATCGGCAGCGGAATCTCGAGCGCGTGCACGACGTGCACCTCGCCCTTCGCGGGCGCCGCAAGTGCGAGCGCAGCGGCGAGCGCGCGCTCGGCGCCGCGGGAGAAGTCGCTCGCTACCAGAATCTTGCGCGGGGTCTTCACGGGTTACTCCTCGTCGTGATCGGCGTGATCGCGCGCCTTTCGCTCGGCGCGGCGATAGAGCGTCTTGCGGTCGATCCCGAGGATCTGCGCGGTGCGCACCTTGTTGTTGCCCGTGTGCGCGAGAACGATCTGCGTGTACTTCTCGTCCAGCTCGTGCAGGTTCATCCCTCGCGCGGCAGCTGCGCGCAGGTGCGCGTCGAGGTCGGGCGCCGGCGCCGCGTTGCTCGCGCTCGCCAGCGGCGCAGTCGCGGCGGGCAACGGGATGTCCGCGGGCCCGAGCGTCTCGGCGTCGCTCATCGCGAGCGCGCGCTCGATCACGTTCTCGAGCTCGCGCGCGTTGCCGCGCCACGGCTGAACGCGCAGGAGCGCCATCGCCTCGGCCGCGACGAAGCGCTTGCGCCCCTCGCCGTGGCGGCGCAGGAACGCCTCCACGAGCGCCGGGACATCCTCCGGCCGTTCACGCAGCGGCGGCACGTGCACGGGCACGACGTTCAGGCGATAGAAGAGATCCTCGCGGAAGCGCCCCGCCGCGATCTCGGCGGGCAAGTCCTTGTTCGTCGCCGCGACGATGCGCACATCGACCTTGATGGTCTGCGTGCCGCCGACGGGCCGGATCTCACGATCCTGCAGCACCCGCAACAACTTGCCCTGCAGCGCGAGGCCCATGTCGCCGATCTCGTCGAGGAACAGCGTCCCGCCGTGCGCCTTCTCGAACAGGCCGCGCTTGTTCGTGTGCGCGCCGGTGAACGCGCCGCGCACGTGGCCGAACAGCTCGCTCTCGAGCAGGCCCTCGGGAATCGCGGTGCAGTTGATCGGGACGAAGGGCTTGTCGCTGCGCGAGCCGTGAAAGTGAAGCGTGCGCGCCACGACTTCTTTGCCCGTGCCGCTCTCGCCTGTGATCAGCACGCTGGCGCGGCTGTGACCCACGCGCTGGATCAGCGCGATGATGTCGCGCATCGAGGCGCTGGTACCGATCAGGTCGCCGAGCTCGCCCGTGGTCTGCACCGCGCGGCGCAGCGACTCATTCTCGCGCGCGAGCGCCGAGCGCTCGATCGCGCGCTCGACCACGAAGGTCACCGCGTCGGGCTCGAACGGCTTCGTGATGTAGTCGAAGGCGCCCGCGCGCATCGCCTCGACCGCGGAGTCGATCGTCCCGAACGCGGTCATCAGCACCACCGGCGTGCTCGGGCGCAGGCGGTGCAGCTTGCCCACGAGCTCGATGCCGGACATGCCGGGCATGCGGATGTCGGAGAGCACCACGTCGAAGTCGCGCTCGGCGACGAGCTCCAGGGCAACGCTCGCGGAGGCCGCCTCCTCCACCCAGAGCCCGCGCTCTTTGAATAGGGACGCGAGCATCTCGCGCATCGCGCGGTCGTCGTCCACCACCAGAATCTGTGCCGTGTGTCGCATATGCAGCCTCTGAGCACAGGGCGTGCCAAGCGCCGAGCGCCCTCGCCCGCACTCGAGCACCGTTGATTGTGGCACGAAGCGACACAGCCCGGAGGGAGATCGGGGCTGTCGGCCACAGCAAAGCGTTCCGGAGGTGTCTGATTCCGGCGTGTCGCTGCGGCGCTACTGGGCTGCGAGCACCACCCGAAACTCGGTGCCTTCGGGGCCCGTTCGCACGATCTCGATCTCGCCGCCGTGGTCTTGCGCGATGCCCTGCGCGACGGCGAGGCCGAGGCCGTGCCCCTGCCCCGCCTCCTTCGTCGTGAAGAACGGGTCGAAGATGCGCTGCGCGACCTCGGGGGGAATCCCGGTGCCGGTATCGGCGATGCGCACCTCCGCGCCGCCATCTGCGGGGGCGACTCTGACGCGGAGCTGGCCGCCGCGCGGCATCGCGTCGATCGCGTTCATCACGAGGTTGAGGAAGACCTGCTGCAGCGCCTCGGCGTCGGCGGTCACGGACGGCACCTCGCCGTACTCGCGCACGACCTCGACGCGCCGCCGCGTGAGCCGCTCGGTGAGAAACGCCAGCGTCGAATCGAGCAACGGCCCGAGCTGCACGGGCACGCGCGTCCGGCGCGCCGAGGGCCGAGCCATGTTGAGCAGGCTCTCCATGATGCGGGCGATGCGCGCGATCTGCGCCTGAATCGTGCGCAGCCGCCAGCGCGCGTTCTCGTCCTGCACCGCGGGCTCGAGCAGCTTCGCGTGGCCCTGAATCACGCCCATCGGCGTCCCGATCTCGTGCGCGAGCCCGGCCACGAGCGTGCCGATCGAGGCGAGCCGCTCGGCCGCCTGCGCGCGCGCGCGGCTCGTACGCAGCTCGACCCCCGTCGTCTCGAGATCGCGCGCAAGCTTGCGGCCCGATTCCGCGAGCTGCTGATTCAAGTACTCGAGGTCGCGCTCGCGACGATCCACGTACGTCTCGAGCGCGAGCGAGGAGTCGAGGTGGAGGCGGCGCCGCAGCGTCGTGAGCAGGCGCCGCGAGCGCTCGATCTCACCGGGAAACGCGTCGATCACCAGAGGCGTGAGCAGCGTCTCGTAGAGCGAGTAGGCGCCCAGGTACCACGTGGGAGCGAGCCCGATGCGTTCGTGCACGTCGCCGATGTGCCGCCGCCGCTCGAGGTACGCCTCGTCGATCACCGGCTCCGCGAGGCTGCACAGGTACTCGCGCTGATCGGCGAGCAGCCGCTCCGTCACCTTGGGGGCGCGCAGGAGCGTGCGGGTCTCGGGGAACGCGAGCAGGTGCCGGTAGAACGCAGCCACGAGCTCGTCCGCGTTCTTCTCGAACACGGGCTCGAGGTCGGCGAGCCGCGCGATGTCCTCGTCGCGGAGCTCGTAGAACGCGAGAAGCACGGAGCACTCGAACGCCATGGCGGCAGAATGGAGCGATCCGGGGCGCTGTCAAAACATTCGAGCAGGTCGGCACGGTCGCTGCAACGCAACCGAGCCGGAGGGCCCCATGCGCCGCCAACGCTCGAAGACGCACCCCGCTGCCACACAGCCCCGCGAAAGCGCGACCAACAAGCCGCGCCGCGGCGATCCCTACTCGACGCGCCGCAAGCACCCCGACCCGAGCGCATGCACCGAGTGCCGCGCGATCTACCGCGCGGGACGTTGGGCGTGGGGCTCACCGCCGGCGGACGCCGAGCGCGTCGTGTGTCCCGCCTGTCGCCGCATCGCGGACGGCTATCCCGCGGGCTTGCTCTCGCTGCGGGGCGACTACTGGCCCGCGCATCGCGCCGAGCTCGAGGCGCTGGCGCGCCACGTCGAGGAGCGCGAGCGCGCGGAGCATCCACTGAAGCGCATCGCGACCGTGCGCACGAACGAAGGCGCGCTCGAGATCGCGACGACCGACGCGAAGCTCGCGCGCGGAATCGGCGCAGCGCTACGCCGCGCGCACCGCGGCGCGCTACACGTCCCGCGCAGCTCGCGCGACAACGTGACGCGCGTCGTGTGGGAGAGGTGATCGCGATGAAGCTCCGCTGCGGCCTGACGGCGAGCACTGCAGTTCTGACGGCCATCTTCAGCGTCGCGTGCGAACGCCCGAATCCGCCCGCGGGCGGAGCCGCGCTCTTCGCGAAGCACTGCGCTTCCTGCCACGGCGCGACCGGCGTCGGCGATGGCCCGCTCGCCGCCGAGCTGCGCACGCCGCCCGCGGATCTCACGCGCATCGCCGAGCGCAACGGCGGCAAGTTCGACGAGGCCGCGGTGATGTCGGCGATCGACGGGCGCCGCGCCGTCGCCGCGCACGGACCGCGCGACATGCCCGTGTGGTCGGAGGTGTTCCAGACCGAGTTCGAGCAGAGCGGCATGCCGCGCCCGCACGCGACCGCGCTCGAACGCTCGCGCCTGATGGCCGACTACCTGCGCACGATCCAGGCGAAGTAGCCGCAGACGCAGAGTTTTCGCGCGGCGAGGCGTTTCGTCGCGGTTAGACTGCGCGCGCTTTTTTCCGACGGAGGGGCGCGTGGCAGAGGTGAAGACCGTCGTCGTCGACGGAATGGCGCTGGCGAACGATCTGCGCTCGCGCATGACGCAGGAGGTCGCGCAGCTCACGGCGAGCGGTCGCCGCGCGCCGTGCCTCGCGGTGGTGCTCGTCGGCGACAACCCGGCGAGCGCGTCCTACATCAAGGGCAAGCGCCGCGCGTGCGCGCGTCTCGGCATGGACTCGGTCGAGCACACCCTCGCCGCGGACGCGACGCAGGCCGACCTGCTCGCGCTCGTCGACAAGCTGAACCGCGACGCCGGCATCGACGGCATTCTCGTGCAGCTCCCCTTGCCGAAGCAGATCGACCCGAGCGCGATCGCCGCCGCGATCGACGCCGACAAGGACGTCGACGGCGTGGGGCCGCTCAACGCGGGCCGGCTCGTGCTCGGCCTGCCGGGCCTGTTCGCCTGCACGCCGCTCGGGATCATGGAGATCCTCGCGCTGCACAAGATTCCGCTCGAAGGCGCGAACGCGTTGGTGATCGGGCGCAGCATGATCGTGGGCAAGCCGATCTCGCTGCTGCTCCAGCAGAAGAACGCGACCGTCACGATGTGCCACTCGCGCACGCGCGACCTCGCGGGGTTGTGCCGGAGCGCGGACATCCTCGTCGCCGCGACTGGCGCGGCGCGCATGGTGAAGCGCGACTGGATCAAGCCCGGCGCGGCGGTGATCGATGTCGGCGTGAGCGAGATCGACGGCAAGCTCGTGGGCGACGTCGACTTCGAGAACGTGATGGGTGTCGCCGGGATCGTGACGCCGCCGAAGGGCGGCGTCGGCCCGATGACGATCACGATGCTGCTGCACAACACGCTGCGCGCGTACCGGCTGCGGACCGGCGCGTGAGCGCCCTGCTCCGCACGCCGCTCTACGCCGTCCACCGCGCGCTCGGCGCGCGGCTCGTGCCGTTCGCGGGCTTCGAGATGCCCGTGCAGTACCGCTCGATCCTCGAGGAGCACGCCGCCGTGCGCGAGCGCGCGGGCCTGTTCGACGTCTCGCACATGGGGCAGCTGCATCTCGGCGGCGCGAGCGCGATAGCCGACGCCGAGCGGCTGCTCACGTGCCCCGTCGCATCGCTGAAGCCCGGCCGCGTGCGCTACGGCCTGCTCTGCAACGAGCGCGGCGGCGTGGTCGACGACGTGACCGTCTACCGCATCGCGAGCGATCACCTGCTGATCTGCGTGAACGCCTCGAACATCGCGAAGGACCACGCCTGGGTGGCGTCGCACCTGAGCCCGACGACGCAGCTGCGCAACGCGAGCGACGAGACCTGCCTGCTCGCGCTGCAGGGGCCCGCGAGCGACGCGATCCTCGCGCCGCTCGTGGCCGCGGATCTCGCGCGCGTGCGCTTCTTCGCGTTCACCGAGACGACGCTCGCCGGCATGCGCGTGCTGGTGTCGCGCACGGGCTACACGCACGCCGGCGGCTTCGAGATCTACGGCGCCGCGGGCGATGCGGAGAAGCTGTGGCGCGCGCTCAGCGAAGCAGGCGCGGCGCATGGGCTCACGCCCGCGGGCCTCGGCGCGCGCGACACGCTGCGCCTCGAGGCCGCGCTGCCGCTCTACGGCCACGAGCTCGACGACGCGACGACGCCGCTCGAAGCGCGCCTCGAGCGCTTCGTGAAGCTCGACGCCGGCGGCTTCATCGGCTGCGAAGCGCTGCGCGCGCAGCGAGCGAGCGGCGTGCCGCGCGCGCTCGTCGGATTCGCGATCGAGGGCCGCGGCATCGCGCGCGCAGAGCACGTGCTCACTGCGAATGGCAGCGAGGTCGGACGGGTCACCTCGGGTGCGCCCTCGCCCACCCTCGGAAACGCGATCGGGCTCGGGTACGTTGCGCCGCCGTTCGCCGCGGTGGGAACTGCGCTCGGCGTGATCGTTCGCGGTCAAAGCGTCGCAGCGCGGGTCGTCGAGACGCCATTCGTGCGCGGGCCG
Organism: Deltaproteobacteria bacterium; assembly: GCA_016875395.1. Taxonomy (NCBI): domain Bacteria; kingdom Pseudomonadati; phylum Myxococcota; class Myxococcia; species Deltaproteobacteria bacterium. The sequence continues at coordinate 162,213 of VGRF01000004.1, forward strand.
CAATAACGAGCTGCATTCGGGGGGATGCCGTGGCGAAGTACGAAATTCCGGACGATCTCTACTACACGCGCGAGGACGAGTGGGTCCGCGTCGAGCGCGGGCGCGCGACGATCGGCGTCACCGACTACGCGCAGCAGCAGCTCGGCGACATCGTGTTCGTGGAGCTGCCGGAAGTGGGGCGCGCGCTCGATCGCGGCGAGCCCTTCGGCGTGGTCGAGTCGGTGAAGGCCGTCGCGGACCTGTTCGCGCCGATCACCGGCGAAGTCGTCGAGGTGAACTCCGGCCTCGCGGAAGCGCCCGACGGCGTGAACGCGGATTGTTACGGCGACGGCTGGATGATCGTGGTGAAGCTCTCCGACGAGAGCGAGCTCGAGCAGCTGCTCAGCGCCGGCGACTACATGCAGCACGTGAAGGACCGTGGGTAAGGCTTCACGTGCGTTATCTGCCTCACACCGACGACGACGTACGGGAGATGCTGGCCGTCGTCGGGCAGCCTGATCTCGGCGCGCTCTTCGACAGCATCCCCGCGAAGTTCCGGCTGACGCGGCCGCTCGACGTGCCTGCGGCGGCGAGCGAGTACGAGATCCTCGACGAGCTCGGCGCGCTTGCGGCGCAGAACGAGAACGCCGCCACGCGCGCGTGGTTTCTCGGAGCCGGCGTGCACCACCACTACGTGCCGAGCGCCGTCGACGCGCTGATCTCGCGCGCCGAGTTCTACTCCTCGTACACGCCGTATCAGCCCGAGATCTCGCAGGGCACGCTGCAGGCGATCTTCGAGTGGCAGACGATGCTGTGCGGCCTGACCGGCATGGAGGTGAGCAACGCCTCGCTCTACGACGGCGCATCCGCGACGGCCGAGGCCGTGCTGATGGCGCTGCGCATCGGGAAGCGGCGCAAGGTCGCGGTCTCCGCGGCGCTGCATCCGCACTATCGCGGCGTGCTCGAGACCTATCTCGCGGCGCTCGACTTCGAGCTCGCCACGCTTCCGCGCGGCGCGGACGGGCGCACGCAGGCGAGCGGCGTCGATCGCGACACCGCGTGCGTCGTCGTGCAGCAGCCGAACTTCTTCGGGTGCATCGAGGACCTGCGTGCGATCTCCGCCGCCGCGAAGGCGCAAGGCGCGCTGGTCGTCACGAGCGTGGCCGAGGCGATCTCGCTCGCGCTGCTCGCGGCGCCCGCGGACTGCGGCGCCGACATCGTGTGCGGCGAGGCGCAGAGCTTCGGCGTACCGATTGCGTTCGGCGGCCCGCACCTCGGCTTTCTCACCTCGCGCATGGCGCACGTACGGCAGATGCCGGGCCGACTCGTCGGCGAGACGCTCGATGCCGACGGCCAGCCCGGCTACGTGCTCACGCTCTCGACGCGCGAGCAGCACATCCGCCGCGAGCGCGCGACGTCGAACATCTGCACGAACCAGGGCCTGTGCCTGATGATGGCGACGATCTTCCTCGCGCTGCACGGCAAGACCGGCCTGCGCCAGCTCGCCGAGCGCAATCTCGCGAAGGCCGAGTACGCGAGGGCGCAGCTGCGCGCTGCGGGGCTCACGCTTCCGTTCGCCGCGCCGAGCTTCAACGAGTTCGTGGTGCAGCTGCGCGAGCCGGCCGAGCGCGCGCTCGCGCGTGCGCGCGGCGCCGGCATCGTGGCCGGGCTCGATCTCGCGAAGTTCGCCCCCGAGCTCGGCGATGCCCTGCTCGTGTGCGTGACGGAGACCGCCTCGCGCGCGCAGATCGACGCGCTCGCGCGCGTTCTCGCTGGAGCGAAGTCGTGAGCAGCAACGCGACGCGCGGGTTTTCGTACGAGGAGGACCTGCTGTTCGAGCGCAGCCGGCCTGGCCGCGGCGGCGTCGACCTCCCGCGCAACGACGTGCCCGAAGTCGACGCGCGCGCCCTGCTCGGCGCGCTCGCGCGAGACGAGATCGCGGGCCTGCCCGAGCTGAGCGAGGTCGAGGTCGTGCGCCACTTCACGCGGCTCTCGACCTGGAACGCCGCGGTCGACCTCGGCCTCTATCCACTCGGGTCCTGCACGATGAAGTACAACCCGAAGCTCAACGAGAAGGCAGCGCGGCTCGCCGGCTTCGCGGCGGCGCATCCGCTCTCGCCCGCGAGCGAGACGCAGGGCCTGCTCGCGCTCTTCTGGCAGCTCGAGCGCTGCCTCGCCGAGATCAGCGGGATGGATCGCGTGACGCTGCAGCCCGCCGCCGGCGCGCAGGGCGAGCTCGCCGGCATCATGATGATTCGCGCCTATCACGAGCATCGCGGCGAGAAGCGCACGAAGGTGCTCGTGCCCGACTCGGCGCACGGCACGAATCCGGCGAGCGCCGCGCTGAACGGTTATCAGGTCGTGTCCGTGCCGAGCGGCGACGACGGCATCCTGCATCCCGAGGCGGTCGCGAAGGCGATGGGACCCGACGTCGCGGGGCTGATGATCACGAACCCGAACACGCTCGGGATCTTCGAGACGCACCTCGCCGAGATCTGCGATGTGGTGCACGCGGGCGGCGGCCTCGTGTACGGCGACGGCGCGAACCTCAACGCGCTCGTGGGCGTCGCGCGGCCGGGCGACCTCGGCATCGACGTGATGCACTTCAACCTGCACAAGACGTTCTCTACGCCGCACGGCGGTGGCGGCCCGGGCGCCGGCCCCGTCGGCATCAAGGCCGCGCTTGCGCCGTACATGCCCACGCCCGTCGCCGAGCGCGCGAGCGATGGGAGTCATTACTGGAATCACGATCTGCCGAGGTCGATCGGCCGGCTGCACGGCAATCACGGCAACGTGGGCATGCTCGTGCGCGCCTTCGCCTACATCCGCGCGCTCGGGCCGGACGGGCTGAAGCGCGCCACCGAGCTCGCGGTGCTGAACGCGAACTACGTGCTCGCGCGACTGCGGGGCGCATACCACGTGCCGTACGAGAACCCGGTGCTGCACGAGTGCGTCGTGACCGACCGCAAGCTCGCGGACACCGGCGTCACCACGCTCGACGTCGCGAAGCGCCTGATCGATCACGGCTACCACCCGCCCACCGTGTACTTCCCGCTGATCGTGAACGGCGCGCTGATGATCGAGCCCACCGAGAGCGAATCGAAGGAAGGCCTCGATCGCTTCGTCGACGCGCTGCTCGCGATCGCGGAGGAAGCGCGCCGCGATCCCGAGACGGTGCGCACGGCGCCGCACCGGACGCGCCGGCGCCGCCTCGACGAGACGCGCGCCGCGAGAAAGCCCGTGCTGCGATGGCAACCCGGCGGCGCGTAGGGCCTTTGCGCCCCGCGCTGGCGTGCGCGCTCGCCGCGTCGCTCGCATGCGCGAGTGGCGGCGCGGGCATCGGTAACCCGCTGAAGCCGAACATCACGGCCGACTCCGAGCGCCGCATCGGCGACAGCGGCGACACCCAGCTGCGCGCGGTGCTGCCGCTGATCGACGATCCGGTCGTGCTCGGCCTCCTCAACGACCTCGGCCAGAGCCTCGTGCGCCACCTCGAGCCGCAGCCGTTCGTCTACCGCTTCCGCATCGTCGACGAGCCCAGCCTGAACGCCTTCGCGCTGCCGGGCGGATACATCTACTTCCACACGGGCACGATCCTCGCCGCGAAAGATCTCGACGAGCTCGCCGGCGTGATGGCCCACGAGATCGCGCACGCGAAGCGCAGCCACATCGCGCGGCTCGCCGAGAAGAGCGCGATCCCGTCGCTGCTCGCGAGCTTGTTGGGGATCGGCGCGGCGGTCGCGACCGGCGATCCCGCGGCCGCGATCGTCGCGCAGGGCATCGATCAGTCCCTGAAGCTCGCCTACACGCGCGAGATCGAGGCGGAAGCCGACTCGGTCGGCACGGTGTTCATGGTGCGCGCCGGCTACGACCCGCGCGGGATGGCGGGCTTCTTCGATCGGCTGATCGCGATCAAGGAGTCGCGCACCGGCATCCAGATTCCCGCCTACCTGCTCAGTCACCCGCGCACCGAGCTGCGCCTCGACGCCGCGATCGCGCGCGCGAGAGAGACGACCATCACCGGCAAGCGCGACACCGCGCTCATCGAGGCGTTCCCCGAGGTGCAGGCGCGGCTCGCACTGCTGATCCGCGAGGAGCGGAGCACGTTGCCGTCGTTTCGCACGGCGCCCGACACGAAGATCACGACGCCCGCGCTCGCAGAGGCCGAGAAGCTCGCGAAGGCTGGCGACAAGGCGGGCGCCGCGCGCGTGCTCGCCGACGCCGGCGCGCGCGAGCCGAACGATCCGCGCGTCGCGTTCCGCGAGGCGGAGCTGCTCAGCGAGCTCGAGCGCGCGGGCGACGCCATCGCCGCTTATCGCCGCGCGCTGCGCCTCGACCCCGACGTCGCGCTCTCCTACTACCGCATCGGCCAGCTCTATCAGAAGCAAGGGGATCGCGTGAACGCGGTCTACTACCTCGAGCAAGCCGAGCGCCGCTTCGAAGCCGGCGGTGCGCGCGCGAAGGAAGTGCGCCAGCGCATCAACCGCCTCACCTTCCCGCTGTTCGAGCGCAGCGGCATCTCGGACGGCAGCGAGCCGACGACGCCGACGCACGCGACGCCCGTCGGCGCGCTGCGCGACGAGCTGCGCGCCGGCGCGCCGCGCGCGATCTGGTTCGGCGAGCTCGCGCAGGAGTGGGCCGAGCGCGCGCACGAGCTCGAGCTGCGCTGGATCGACCCGAGCGGCGCCGAGGTCGCGCGCAACGCCGAGCTGAAGCGACGCGGCCGCAAGCTCGTGCGCGCGGACTTCGCGCCGGCCGGCGGCCTGACGAAGCCGGGGATCTGGCAGGTCGAGATCTGGTTTGCGGGAGAGCGCGGCGAACGCACGACGTTCCGCGTCGTGCCGTAGCGGTCTCACGTCCAAGTGCGGATCGATGCACACCCAGGTCGCTGACGCGCCGAGGTCACGCCGGATCGACCTCGCAGACGAACGCTCCTCCCAGGCAGGTCGGCCGAGGCCGCAAGCGAAGCGCGCAGCTTTCGCCGGAGTCCCCGGAGGCGAAAGCGAAGTGAACGAGGAGGAGAGCTGGCGTACTCGGTGCCGCGACACACCTCGCACGCTGCACAGCTAGCCGTCCACCTCGCCTACCCGCTCCCGCGCCAGATCGGCCCAGCTTCCGGTCGGCACGAGCTGCAGGTACGCGCGCCACTGTTCGCGGCCGAGGCGACGCAGGCCGAGGCGGTCGTAGAGCAGCGCGAGGTTGAGGCGCGCATCGGGGAAGCTCGCGTCGACGCGCACGGCGGCCTTGTAGTGATGCAGCGCGGTCTCGCGGCGGCCCTCGTCGTCGAGCAGGTTCGCGAGGTTGAAGTTCGCTTCGAGGTGATCTGCGTCGGCTGCGAGCGCGCCCTCGTAGCAGCGCTTCGCCTCGGCGCGCTCGCTGCGCTGGAAGTGCACCGTGCCGAGGTTGCACCACGCGTCGGCGAAGTCCGGCGAGAGATCGAGCGCGTGGCGATACGCGGTGAGCGCCTCCGCACTCTTGCCCGCCTGCGCATCGAGCATGCAGCCGCGCTCGAACCACTCGAAGGCGGTGAGCGGCCGCGGCTCCTCGCCGGCAGGCGTGATCGCTGCGACTTCGGGCGCGACGTGCTGCGCGTCGAAGTCGAGCAGCAGCTGGCCGTCGGCCTCGACGAGCGCATCGCCGTCGCGCGCGACGACGCGGCGCGCGTTGTCGCCCCACATGCGCAGCGCTGCGACGGGCTCGCGCAGCTCGGGCATGCGCTCCTGGAGCCGCGCAAGCGTCGTGCGAATGCGCCGCACCGACACGCCGCGCGCGACGAGGCCGGCGATCGCGCGCAGCCGCACGAGATCCTCGAACGCGAACGACTGCGCCTGCGCCGCGCGCGCAGACACGAGCTCCGTGCGGCTCCAAGCGCGGAGCCGCGACGGCGAGACGCGCAGAATGCGCGACGCGTCGCTCAGCGAATACAAGCTCACCCCCGCGCGCATGATCGGCGACGACGGAGAGCAGCGTCAAGCGAGGAAGCACCCCGGTCGGAGAAAAATCCCCGCCTACCAGCTCTCGCCGAACGGCCGCACCACCACATCGAACGCCCACGCAGAGCGCTCTTGGTGCGCGAGGCTCCACGCGACGTCGGCGAGCGCGCTCGGCTTCGCGAAGAAGTCGTCGGGCTTGCCGGCGAAGCGCTCGCGCGTCCACGGCAAGTCGATCACCGCGTCGATCGCGAGATACGCGACGTGCACGCCGCGCGGCCCGAGGCTGCGCGCGAGCGACTCGGCGAGGATGCGCTGCGCGGCCTTCGTCGGCGCGAAGCCCGCGAAGTGCGCCTTGCCGCGATACGCCGCGGTGTTGCCCGTCGCGATGATCGCGCCCTCGCCCGCTTCGATCATCGCGGGAGCGAGCGCGCGCGCGAGGTGCATCAACGCCATCACGTTCACTTCGAAGTTGCGGCGCAGGTGCGCGGGATCGACTTGGAGGAAGTCGCCGAAGGCGCCGCCGACGGCGTTGTGGATGAGCACGTTCACCACGCCGAGCTCACTGCGAACGCGCTCGAGCGTTTCGGCGAGCGCGGCCTCGTCCGTGACGTCGCACGCGTACGCGCGCGCGCCCTGCACGTCGCGCTCGAGCTCGCGCAGGCGCGCCTCGCTCCGCGCGAGCATCGCGACGCGATAGCCGCCCGCGGCGAAGCGGCGCACGAGCGCGCTGCCGGTGCCGGGGCCGACGCCGGTGACGAGGCAGACGCGTTCGGACGTGGCGGCGCTCACAGCAGCGCCTCGCCCATGCGCGCGAAGGCGGCGTCGATCGTGCCGCCCAGGAAGCGCGCCTGCTTGTTGGGGGCGAGCTCGGCGAGCGCGTCGCGATAGTGCGCGACCGGGTCCGCGATCCCCTCGAAGTGCGGGAAATCGCTCGAGAAGACGAGCATCTCGTCCGGCAGCTCGCTCATGATCTTCAGCAGCGGCGAGTCGTTGCCTCCGGTGAGCGGCGTCGCCTTCACGTTGCGCGCGAGGTACTCGCTCGGTTTGAGGGGCAGCTTCCACGGCCCGACGAACAGCTGCGCCACGGGCGAGATGCGGTCGTCGATCTCGCGGTGCAGGAACGGGAGCCAGCCCGTGCCGACCTCGGCGAGCAGCAGCGTGAGCTTCGGGAAGCGCTCGAACACGCCCGAGTAGATCAGCGCGTCGAGCAGCGTGGTGGGCGCGACGTGGCGGTGCGCGCCGCCGAGCATCCGTAACAAGGTGAGATCGCCGTTCTGGTTGGCCCAGCCGGGATCGAAGCTCATGCGCTCGAAGCCGGTGTGCAGCATCGGCGCCATCGCGAGATCGCTCGCCGCGGCCCACACGCGATACCAGCTCGGGTGGCTCGGCGGGACGCCGTTCACCGGATACGCGGGCACGAGAAAGATGCGGCTCCCGCGCGCGCGCATGCGCGTCAGCTCCGCGACGACGAAGTCGAGATCGTGGTACTCGAGCGCGGTGACGGGCTTGAGTCGCCCCGCGCCCTCAGCGCACGTGTCCGCGAGCCAGGTGTTGCACGTGCGAATCACTTCTTGGCGCAGCGGGACGTGATCGATCTGCAGGTTGTAGGAGATGCCCGCGAGGCAGATCACGTGCTGCTGCGCGATGCCATGCCCGTCGAGCCATTTCACGCGCGCGGCGGCGTTCGCGACCTGGAACTGGCTCTTGCCCGCGAACTCCGCGCGGCGCTCGGCCTCGGCCTTCTCGTCGCCGAACAGCGTGAGCAGCCCCGGCGGCAGCAACTCGCGCACGGGCGGACGCTTCCCATCGGGCACGCCCAGTAACAAGTCGCCGACGATCGCGTCGATCGCGAGCAGCCCGGGGTTCAGCTTCGGCAGCTTCTTCGCAAGCTCGGGGTACGGCGCGAGCCAGTCGTCGCCCGGCTCGAAGTGCGAATCGACGTCGATGATCGCGGTCATGCGGGGCTCCCTCGACGCGCGAGCTTCCGCCGGCGCGCGCAGCGACGCCATGGGGCTCCGCTCCGCGCCGGCCCGGGTCAGCGCCGCCAGTGAATCAGCGCGAACGGCCTCTCCACGTCCTCGTGCTGCTCGAACACGGCGCGCACCTTCGCGCCGATCGCGACCGGCGCGGTCGCGTCACCGAGCAGGTTCCCGACGAGGCGCACATGGTTCGCATGCGGCAGCTCGACGAGCGCGACGACGTAAGGCCCCTGCTCTTTCAGCGCGGGATGCACGGGATGCCACACGCGCTCGTAGCTGTAGATCACCCCTTCGGGCGCAACCTCCTTCCAGCCCACGTCGAACGAGCGGCAGTGGTGGCAGATCCACTCCGGGCCCCACTGGAACTTCGCGCACGCGTTGCAGCACTGAAGCACGAGCTTGCCCGCGCGCGCTCCCTCGTAGAACGGCTTGTCCAGTCCATCCGGCTGCGGCGCGGGCTGCGGGAGACCGGGCGCGAGGTAGTACGCGCTCATCGCGTCGCCTCCGAACCGAAGATCACGCTGCTCACGGGCGTGACCATCGGCCCCGCCGTCATCAGGCTCACGTCGACGCGCGGCACTTGATTGCGCGACTGCCCGCGCACCTGGCGGATCGCCTCGATGGTCAGGCCGAGTCCGTGCATGTAGCACTCGGCGAGATTCCCTCCCGACGTGTTGAGCGGGAGCTTGCCGCCGGGCGCGCTGAAGTTTTCGAGCGTGAAGAACTCGTTCACTTCCTCCGGTGCGCAGAAGCCGTGCTCGACGATGCTCATCAGCACGCCGCCCGTGAAGTTCTCGTAGCTCTGGAGCACGTCGACGTCCGCCGGCTTCACCTGCGCCATCTCGTAGAGCCGCGGCGCGAGCGTCTTGAAGCCGCTGCTCGCGTAGTCGGGCGTGTTGTGCGCCGCGGCGTCGGCGCGGAACTGCGAGCCTTCCGCCGCGCCGAGCACGTACACCTGCTTGTGCGGAAAGTCCTTCGCGCGCTCCGCGGGCACGAGCAGGATCGCGGCCGCGCCGTCGTTCTCGAGGCAGCAGTCGTAGAGGTGGAATGGCTCGACGATCCAGCGCGAGGCGTCGTACTTCTCGGCCGTGAGCGGCTTGCCGTACATCACCGCGCGCGGGTTGTTCTGCGCGTGCTGATACGCCGCGAGTGAGATCGCGCGCAGCGCCTCCTGCCGCACGCCGTGCTCGTGCATGAAGCGCACGGCCTTCATCGCGAACATCTGTGCGGGGGACATCAGGCCGTACGGGATCGTGTGCGCGTACGGCCCCGAGATCGCGGGCATGCGCGCGCCTTGGCCGAAGCGCCCGAACTGTCCTTGCGCGAGTCCGCGGAACGCGACCACGCAGTCCGCGAGGCCCGTCGCGATCGCCGCTGCGCCGTTTGCGACCGCCGCCGCCGCGCCGCCGCCGCCGCCGCCCCACTGCATGTTCGAGAACGTGAGCGACTTGCAGCCGAGCGCGGCCGCGAGCCGGGAAGGATCGTTGCGATCGTTCGAGTACGAGGCGAAGCCGTCGATGCTCGTGGGATCGACTCCCGCATCCGCGCACGCGGCGAGGATCGCCTTCAGCGTGAGCACGAACTCGGAGTCGGGCGATTCGCCCCGCTTGTAGTACTGGCTCTCGCCGATGCCGACGACCGCGACCTTGCCGCGCAGGCTGCGCATGTTGCGTCCTTGCTCGAATCCGTGAGGTGTTACGCCAACTCGCGCGCGGATGCCGCGACGACTCGCCCACGCCGCTCAGCCGCGCGACAATCCGGTATCAAGAACTCCTCAGATCAGAGGCCTGACGCGATGACGATCCCGACCGCCGCCGAGCTCGGCTTCGACCCCGACGCGCTCCGCGAGAAGTACCGCGTCGAGCGCGACAAGCGCCTCCAGCCCCAGGGCAACGCGCAGTACCTCGAGGTCACCGGCGAGTTCTCGCACTACATCGACGATCCCTACGTCGCCGAGCCCATCGCGCGTGCGCCGCTCGCGGACGACGTGGACGTCGTCATCGTCGGCGCCGGCTTCGGCGGCCTGCTGTGCGGCGCGCGACTCCGCGAAGCCGGCGTGAAGCGCATCCGCCTGATCGAGAAGGCGGGAGACGTCGGCGGCACTTGGTATTGGAACCGCTACCCGGGCGCCGCCTGCGACACCGAGGCGTACGTCTATCTCCCGCTCTGCGAGGAGCTCGGCGTCGTCCCCACGCACAAGTACGCCTTCGCCGACGAGATTCAGGAGCACGCGCGCAAGATCGCGCGCCACTACGACCTGTACGACGCGACGTGCTTCCAGACGGGCGTCACCGGCATGCGCTGGGACGCGGAGGCGCGGCGCTGGCACGTCACGACCGATCGCGGCGACGACGTGCGCGCGCGCTTCGTGATCATGTCGAACGGACCCATCAATCGTCCGAAGCTGCCCGGCATCCCGGGCATCGCGAGTTATCAGGGTCACACGTTCCACACGAGCCGCTGGGACTACGCGTACACCGGCGGTTCGCCCGCGGGCGGTCTACACAAGCTCGCGGACAAGCGCGTCGGGATCATCGGCACCGGCGCGACCGCGGTGCAGTGCATCCCGCATCTCGGCGCTTCCGCGAAGGCGCTCTACGTGTTCCAGCGCACGCCCTCTTCGATCGACGTGCGCGGCAACCGCCCCACGGATCCAACGTGGGCGGCGAGCCTCCAGCCCGGTTGGCAGCGCGAGCGCATGGAGAACTTCAACACGCTCACGTCCGGCGGCGTGATCGAGAAGGATCTCGTGAACGACGGCTGGACCGAGATCATCCGCAACCTCATCTCGATGGCGAAGTTCCGGGGCACGAAAGTCGACTGGAACGAAGTGCCGCAGCTGATGGAGATCGCCGACTTCCAGAAGATGAATCAGATCCGCGCGCGCGTGGACGCGGTGGTGAAGGATCCGAAGACCGCCGCAGCGCTGAAGCCCTGGTACCGGCAGTTCTGCAAGCGCCCGTGCTTTCACGACGAGTACTTGCCCACGTTCAACCGGCCGAACGTGCACCTCGTGGACACCGACGGCTGCGGCGTCGAGCGCATCACCGCGACGGGCGTCGTCGCGAACGGCAGCGAGTACGAGGTGGACTGCATCGTCTTCGCGACCGGCTTCGAAGTGGGCACCGACTACACGCGCCGCTCCGGCTACGACGTGATCGGGCGCGATGGGCAGCTGCTCAGCGCGAAGTGGCAAGGCGGCTTCCGCTCGCTGCACGGATACATGGCGCACGGCTTCCCGAACATGTTCCTCGTCGCGAATTCGCAGTCGGCCGCGACGACGAACTTCCCGCACGCGATGGACGAGGGCGCGCGGCACTTCCGCTACGTGATACAGAAGTGCATCGACGAACGCATCGCGTGCGTCGAGCCGAGCCGCGAGGCCGAGGACGCGTGGGTAGAGCACATCCTCTCGGTCTCGCGATACAACGAGGACTTCCTCGTTTCGTGCACGCCCGGCTACTACAACAACGAGGGCCAGCCGAGCCGCCGCAGCATGCAGAACGGCGCGTACGGCAAGGGCCCGAACCCGTACTTCAAGATCACCAAGGCTTGGCGCGACGCCGGCGACATGGCGGGCATGCTGCGCAGCTGACGCGAGCGAGAGGTCGCGCCGCGATCACGCCGGCTCGAAGACCGGGATCGCTTCGCCCGCGGGCGAGGTCTCGAACGCGACGCGCACGCGCATGCCCGCGCGAACTTGCTCGGGTGTGATGCCGACGAGGTTCGTGTTCATGCGCACGCCTTCCTCGAGATCGACCTGCGCAAGGATCACGGGCAGGCGGCCGCGGTGGCGCGCGTGGTACTCGCGTTGCAGCTGGCCGTGGCTGTAGAGCACGCCGCGGCCCGAGGCGTCGGCCCATGCCAGCCGCGTGCTGCCGCAGTGCTGGCAGCGCTGGCGCACGGGGAACATCCAGCCACCGCACGCATCGCAGCGCTGCAGGCGCAGCTTGCCCGCGCGCGCGCCGTCGAAGAACGGGCGGTTCGTGTCGTCGGCTGCAGGAAGCCAAGCGGGCGCGTCGGACATGTCGCGTTCCCTAATGACTCAGGCCGCGTGCGGCGAGAGCACGAGCGTGGCGTGGTAGTTGAGGACGCCGCCGTTGCCGGAGACGAGGATCAAGTCGTTCGGTGCTTGGCGGTCGCCGCCTTGTCCGCGGCCTTGGATCACAGCCTCGGCGACCGGCGTCATGCCCCACATGTAATACGCGGAGAGCTCACCGCCGCCGGTGTTGGTGGGGAGCTTGCCGCCCGGAGCGAGCTTGCCGTCGGCGACGAACGCGCCGCCCTCCCCCTTCTTGCAGAAGCCGTAGTCCTCGAGCGAGACGAGCACGGTGTACGTGTAACAGTCGTAGATCTGGCACTGCGTGACGTCGCTCAGCTGCGCGCCCGCCATCGCGAGCGCGCGCGGGCCCGACTTCGCAGCGGGCGTCTGGATCATGGCGTCGTTGCCGGTGAGCCCGGCGTCGTTGTTATGGGCCTGCGCGAAGCCGTGCACGTGCACGGGCGGCTGCTTGAGATCGCGCGCGCGCTCGGGCGTCGTGACGATCACCGCGACGCCGCCGTTCGAGACGAGGCAGCAGTCGAGCACGTGAAACGGCTTCACGACCCACGGCGAGGCCTCGTAGCCCGCGAGGTCGAGCGGCTCGCGCTTGCTGGCGCGCGGGTTCATGGCGGCCCACTTGCGCTGGCCGATCGCGACCGCGGCGAGCTGTTCCTGCGTCGTGCCGTAGAGGTCCATGTGCCGGCGCGCCGCGAGCGCGTAGAGCGGCAGCGCGCCGCCGAAGCCATAGAGCGGGAAGAGCGCGCCCATCGCGCTGCGGCGGCCGCCGCCCGCGTAGGCGGCGCCGGTGCGCACGCCCTCCTTCAGCGGGTCGTCGGCGAACACGCAGCACACGTAGTTCGCGAGCCCGTTCGCCACGGCCATCGCGGCGTACTGGATCATCTGTCCCGCGCTCGAGCCGTAGCCCTGCACGAACGTGAGCAGGTTCAGCTCGCGCAGCCCAAGTGTCAGGTGCAGCGGAATGCTCACGCCGTTGGTGACGCCCGCGTTGATCATCAGCCCGTCGAGCTCGGACTTCGGCAGCCCGGCGTCTTCGAGCGCGAGGTAGACCGCCTCTGCCGCGAGATCCTCGGCGTCGCGATAGACGCGGCCCATCTCGGTGATGCCGAGGCCGCAGATGGCGCTCGCGCCCTTCATCGCGTGTTTCATCGAGATCTCCTCGCGTGCCGCTCGCGCAGGGTTCCACAGCGGCAAGGGTCCGCGCGAGGGCGATGGCGCGCGTGATAGCGTCGCTGCATGGCGCAGCTCCATCTCGCGACGCTCGACATCCACACGCGTCAGCTCTACGCGACGCGCGGCTACGCGTGGGAAGAGTGGGAGCACCTGCGCGAGCACGCGCCCGTGTTTTGGTACGAGCGGCCGGAGATCGAGCCGTTCTGGTCGATCGTGCGACATCGCGACGTGCTCGAGATCTCACGCCGCTCCGACATCTTCATCAACGGCCGCCGGCCGCGGCTGAACTCGCGGCACGACGACGAGAACGAGGCGCGCTTCCGCGAGGTTGATCTCGCACGCCGCGGCTGGGACGCGAACGAGGTGCCGGACTTCGTCTTCATGGACGACCCGCGCCACAAGCACTTCCGCTCGGTCGCCGCGCGCAGGTTCACGCCCGCCGCGCTCGCGAAGCTCGAGCCGCACTTCGCGGAGCTGTCGCACCAGTTCGCGCGCGAGCTCGCGGCCGATCTCGCCGAGACGGCGCGCAGCGGCGGGAGCATCGACTTCGTGCGCGGCTTCGCGCAGAAGCTGCCGCTCGCGGCGATCGGCGAGATGCTCGGCCTCCCGCCCGGCGAGTGGCGGCGCATGAAGCAGCTCACGAACGTGATGGTCGGCAGCGCGGAGCCGAGTTACGACCGGCCAGGCGAGACGCGCACCGAGCGCGTCTCGCGCGCCGCGACCGAGATGACCGACGCGATGCTCGAAGTCGTCGCGGACCGGCAGCAGTGCGGACGCGGCGCCGACCTCGCCTCGCAGATCGTGCACGCGCGCGTCGAAGGCGAGCCGATGAACGAGCAGCAGCTGCAGGGCTACCTGTTCCTGATCCTCGCCGCGGGCAACGAGACGACGCAGAATGCGATCAGCGGCGGCGCCTACGCGCTGCTGCAGAACCCCGCGCAGCGCGAGCTGCTGGAGCGAAACCCCGCGCTGCTCGACGGCGCGGTGGAGGAGATCCTGCGCTGGACCTCGCCCGTGCTTCAGTTCGCGCGCACCGCGACGCAGGACTACGCGCTGGACGGGCACGAGATCCGCGCGGGCCAGCGCGTCGGCCTCTGGTACCCGGCCGCGAATCGCGATCCCGCGGTGTTCCCGAACCCGTATCGCTTCGACATCACGCGCGCGCCGAATCGTCACCTCGCGTTCGGCGGCTACGGCGCGCACTTCTGCCTCGGCGCGAACCTCGCGCGCGCTGAGCTGCGCGCGGCACTGCGTGCGCTGTTGCCGCTCCTGCCGCGCATGGAGGCCGCGGGGCCACCCGAGCACGCCGCGAACCTGCACGTACCCGCGATTCACCGCCTGCCGGTGCGCGCGGCGGCCTGAGGAGCCGATGGACGCTGCCGGCATCTTCACGGTTCCCGAGGCATACGCCGACGCCGAGCGATGGCACGCTGTCGCCGCGCGCCTGCGCCGCGACGTACCGGTATGCCGCGTCGAGGCGCCGGACTTCCCGCCGTTCTACGCGCTCACGAAGCACGCCGACATCCTCGAGATCGAGCGTCAACCCGAGCGCTTTCTGAACACCTCGCGCTCGATCCTCGCGCCGCTCTCGCGCCCCGGTCCCGACTCGATGGTGAAAACGCTCGTGAACATCGACGGCGACGAGCACCGCGCGTACCGCGGCATGACCAACGAGTGGTTCAAGCCCGGCAACCTCCGCCGCTCGTTCGAGCCGCGCATCGCCGCGCTTGCGAAGCAGTTCGTGGGCCGCATGGCCGAGCTCGGCGGCACGTGCGACTTCGCGCTCGACATCGCGCGCTACTACCCGCTGCGCGTGATCATGAGCATCCTCGGCGTGCCCGAGGCGGACGAGCCGCTGATGCTCGACCTGACGCAGCGCATCTTCGGCGCCGACGACCCGGACTTCGGCAGCGGGCGATCGAGCGAGGCGTTGGCCGCGACGTTCAACGAGCTCTTCACGTACTTCAACCGCATCACCGCCGAGCGCCGCGCGCGTCCGACAGACGATCTCGCCAGCGCGATCGCCAATGGCAAGCTCCCTGGCGGGAAACCGCTCGGCGACGCCGGCACCGTCGGCTACTACGCCATCGTCGCGACCGCCGGGCACGACACCACAGCGAGCACGCTCGCGGCAGGCTTCGAGGCACTGATCCGCAACCCCGAGCAGCTCGCGCTGCTGCAGCGCGAGCCCGAGCGCATCCCGAACGCCGTCGAGGAGATGATTCGCTGGGTCACGCCGGTGCGGCACTTCCTGCGCCACGCGCAGGAGGACTACACGTTGCGCGGCGTGCGCATCCACAAGGGCGACGTGCTGCTGCTGTCGTACCTGTCCGCGAACCGCGACGAGGAGGTGTTCGCCGACGGCCGGCGTTTCGACGTGACGCGCGCCAACGCGTCCGACCACATCGCCTTCGGCACGGGCGTGCACTTCTGCCTGGGCGCGCTGCTCGCGCGCATGGAGCTCAATCACTTCTTCCGCGAGCTGCTGCCGCGACTCGAGTCGATCGAGCTCACCGGGCCGACTGAGTACACCGCCGCGATCTTCGTGGGCGCGCCGAAGAAGATCCCGATCCGCTACCGGATGCGCTGAGCCCCGGGTGTGCGTGTGGCAGCGGTCGCGCGCGTCCCGTCGCTGTCGCGCGTCGCTAGGCGACCCGGCGGCGGAGCGCGGCCCCCAGCGCGACCACGCAACTGACCTGAGCTGGGTCTCTCGGCCTAGCTGATTCGTATGAGAGTGGCTTCCGACGAAAGGAAGCCCCGCGTGAAGAAGAGCCGGTTTTCGGAAGAGCAAGTGGTGAAGATCCAGCGCGAGGCGGATCGCGCACCGGTGACCCCTCTTTCCCGAAGAGACGATCAGTCTCGAGAGGGCAGCACATAGCTCCTCTCGAAGTCGTTGGGCGGCTGGTCGCCCAGCGCTGAGTACCGTCGGCGCGGGTTGTACCGGGACTCGGTGAAGTCGAGGACGGCCATGCGAGCCTCGGCCTGAGTGCGGAACCTCGAGCGCGCGATCAGCGCGTGCGGGACCACTGCGAACCCTCGCCTCCTTGCAGCGCAGGCCGAACGCGATCGACGTGTACTGCGTGCCCTGGTCCGAGTGACGACTTACGTCTGGGGCGACCGCGCGCAATACGACGTTTTCGAGCTGCTGTGAACCTTGTGAGAGCTGAAGCGCCCTCGAAGACCCGGGTCTTCTGATCTCGCTTCTCCCGTCGAGCGCCGAGCCAGCACGTCCCCTGCATGGCTCATTGCTCGGGACGCACGCGAACGCCCGACGGGCAGGTCACCGTCACCTCGCGGTCAGAGCCCGACATCGCCCGAAGGTTCCCTAGCGAAATCGCACTCTTTGGCGGAAGCGGACGGGAATCGAACCCGCCGAGACCGCGTCGCCGCGGTCTCCACCGGTTTTGAAGACCGGGCGAGGCACCAGCGCTCGAAACGCTTCCAGAAGAGGCACGGTACAGAGAACTCGCTGGATCGCGCCGCGGAGTGCGCGCCGAGTTGCCGCTCGCTTGCCGCGCGATGCGAGCAATTTCTTGCCCGTCGCGCTTGACGATCCTCGCGCGCGGGGCGTAAATCGTTCGTGGGCGCGAACGCTTCGTGCCGATCAAGAATCCAACGCGTACCGCACTCGAGAGCAGGAGGAATCACCCGCCACAAACGAAGCCAATGTCCGCAGATGCGATGGAACTCGGTTCATTCCAAGAATTTCGAGAGGGCTCGCGGCGCAGCCGCGGCCGACGGAGGATCTGGATGAGCGATGCAGTCGTTGCAGTGCACCTCAAGGACATGACGGTGATCGATGCGGTGCGCGAGCTCGTCGAGAGACGCTGTACCGATCTGGCGGATGAGTTCCCCGAGCTGACGCACGTACACGTCACGCTCTCGCCCGACGGCCGCGGGCATCACGCGAGCTTGCACGCGACGGGCAAGCGCACCGAGATCGCGAGCCACGCGCATGCGCCGGAGCCCGGGCACGCCGCGGACCAAGTGCTCGACAAGGTTCGGCACCAGCTGCGGCGCACGCACGACAAGCACATCTACACGCAGCGCCGCCGCGCCCGTCACATCCGCGTGGCGTAGCGCCGCCGCGCGAGGACGCGGAGGCACAAGCAGCGAGGCCGGACGCGAGAGCGCCCGGCCTCGTTCGTTTGGGGGGCGGTGCCAGCACGATTCCTCGGCCCCAATTCGAGCGAGCCGCGATCGCACGCGATCCCGTAGCTCTCGCCGCACAACTGCCCGCGCTGGCAGGCGAATCCCGTTTCCACTACTCACCGCGCCTGCTTCGGGAGCGGAGAAGCGAGATGCCCGTCTACGAGTACCAATGCACGGCCTGCCAGCACGAGTTCGAGCGCGAGCAGCGCATCAGCGAGGCCGCGATCAAGAAGTGCCCGAAGTGCGGCAAGGCGAAGGCGAAGCGTCTGATCTCGCGTACTTCGTTCGTGCTGAAGGGCGGCGGTTGGTACGGCGACCTCTACGCGAGCCAGAAGCCGAGCAGCGAGAGCAAGGACAAGACGGAGACCGCGCCGGCCGCGAAGAGCGACAGCGCCGCGGCGGGCGAAGCGAAGAGCGAGCCGGCGAAGGCGGAGACGAAGAGCGAGGCCAAGCCAGAGAAGAAGAGCAAGGGCAAGAAGGCAGCGGCCTGAGCCGAGGCGTCAAATCTCGACGACCTCGGTCGCGAAGCACGACCGAGGACAAGCTCGCGGCGTTTCCATTCAGCCGCAGGCATGCGCTTGATCAGGTCGTGTCGTCGCGCAGGAACTCCACGAAGAAGCGCACCGGCCCGCGCAGTGCAACCTCGTGCGGATGCTCGGGCGGAATCACGACGCCGCGATCGGGGGTGAGCACGCGCTCGAGGATCGGCTCCGCGAGCGAGCGGAATGACAACTCGCCTTCGAGCACCACCACGCGACCCCACACGCCCGCCCTCGTCGTGTGGTTTCGCAGCAGACCCGCGGGCGTGGTCGCCGCATCCAACTCTGGCGTGCGCTTGTAGACGCGCACGTTCGCGGGGAGCTCTCGCATGCGCGCAGCTTCGCGCGGCGGAGCCAGCTGCGCAGCGCCGCGTCGGCTGGGGCGAAGCGCACTGCTCACTGCCGCGCCGAACGCACAGCGATGCCACGGCGCGCGTCGCAATCGAAGCCGGCGTCCTACCGGGGACGGCGTTTCTCTCGTTCCACTTCCCGAGCACGCACGCGAACCGCGTCGTCGGCCCAGCCGGCGATCCCGAGTCGAAGTGCCCGGAGCACAAGCTGACTGCGGTGCGCATCGCGCCGGCATGAGCGCGACTCACTCGTCGGGCTCGCTGAGACCCGACAGGTCCGGCGCGTGAGTCCACAGGTCGCGGCGCTCGTCGAAGCAGCCGCCTCGCTGAACCGCACACGCGAAGCAAAGGCTGCGCTCCGCGTCGACCGCGTACGTGCGATCGCGCGATGAGTGCACTTCGGCGCCGCATTCGGCGCAGTACCCGAGCTCGCGCGCTTCCGATCGGTGCATCGCCCGCACTCCCGCCCGTGCGCGGATGCATCGCTCGTGCCCGCTGCGCGAGCGTGCGGCGCTCGCTGGGGCGGCGCGCTCCGCGCTGCCCCGCGCTGCAGCAGCCGCGCTGTGCAATCGGCGCATCGCTGTCACACTGCGCAGCCTCATGCGCAGACTCGCCGCGTTTCTCCTCGCACTCGCGCTGGCCGCCGCCGCGCTCGCGCAGCCCCCGCAGCGCTTCCCGCTACCCGCGCAGCGACTCGACGTGCCGTACCCGACGCGCGGCTGGGCGAGGGGCGACCCGAAGAACGCCGACCACATCGCGATCGAAGTCGCGCTCGGCAAGCTGTTCGCGCCAAAGAGCACGAAGGGAATTCCGGACACGCGCGCGGTGCTCGTCGTGCAGGGCGGGCGGCTCGTGGCGGAGCAATACGCGAAGGGGTTCGACGCGCGCACGCGATTCCGCTCGTGGTCGGCGGCCAAGAGCGTCGTCAACGCGTGGGTGGGCATTCTTGTGCGCGACGGTCTCGCCTCGCTCGACGAGCCACTCGACGCGCGCGAGTGGCGCTCGCGCGCGGACGATCCGCGCCGCGCAGTCACGGTGCGCCACGCGCTGCAGATGACGACGGGCCTCGAGAATGCGGACGGCGACGGCGGGCCGACCAGCTTCGGCGCCGACTTGTTGTTCGGGAACGCCTCGGGCGACACCGCCCTCGCCGCCTCTCAGCCCGCGCTCGGCGTGCCGCCGGGCACGCGCTGGGCATACAGCACGGGCACGACGCAGCTGCTCTCGCGCTTCGTCGTCGACCGCGCGGGCGAAGACGTGCGCGCGTTCGTGAAGCGCGAGCTGTACGACCCGCTCGGCATGCACTCCTTCGTAGTCGAGCACGACCGTGCGGGCACGCCGCTCGTCGGCGCGTTCGCGTGGGGCACGGCGCAGGACTGGGCGCGCCTGGGTCTCCTGTATCTGCGCGACGGCGTGTGGGAGACGGGGCGCATCCTGCCGCAGGGCTGGGTCGACTTCACGCGCACGCCGGCGGATGTCCATAACAACGGCACGTACGGCGCGCACTTCTGGATCAATGCGCCGCCGGGGCCAGAGCAGCACGCGCACTTCGGTGCGGGCCTGGACTCGTTCGAGATGAACGGCAACGCCGGCCAGTTCGTGATCCTCGTGCCCTCGCGCGACCTCGTGGTCGTGCGCTTCGGCGAGATGAACGCGACTTCGTGGGACGCGCTGCGCAGTGGGCTGCGCGAGCTGATCGAGGCCTTCGCGCCGCTCGGCGCGCCCGCGCGCAGCGGAGGGCACGGCCATTGAAGTGGGTAATCGGCTTCGTCGTGTGGCTCGTGCTCGTGGCGGTGCTCGCCGTGGGCGTCCCCTACCTGAACAACGTCACCGCCGTGGGCGCGGGCTACGTCGCGAAAGAAGTGTGCTCGTGCATGACCCTCGGCGGGCGCGACTACGCCGCCTGCCGCGCCGACCTGCCCGAGTCCCTCGACTTCGAGCGCGTGCAGTCCGAGCCGCTGCCGGACGGCAAGGGCGTGCGCGCCTGGGTGCCTCTGTTCGCCGAGCGAGTGGCGCTCGCGACGCCCGAGAGCGGGTGCGTGCTGCAGCCCTAAGCCCCGGCTGTTAGTTCGCGACCTCGACCTTCCGCCCCGCTTCGAGCGTTCCCTCAGCGCTCACGACCACCGCCTCGCCGCCGAGCAGGCCCTCGCGCACGACGACCGAGTCGGCGCGCTCACCCCCGAGCGCGACGCGCTGCTGGCGCAGCTTGCTTTCGCTCACGACCCACACGGCGCCGTCCTGTACCGACGCGCGCGGCACCGTGATCACCGCCGCCGGCGGGGCGCCGGGCGCTTCTGGCGCCGCCTCGGGCGCGAGGAACGCGACGCGAACGCTCGAGTCGGGGCGCAGCTTGTCGTCGCGCTCGAGCAGGCGCACCTCCACCTTCAGCGTGCCCTTCTGCCGATTCACCTGGGGATAGAGCTTCACGACCTCGGCGTCGTAGTGGCTGTCGGGGAACGAGTCGGGCGTCACTTCCGCGCGCTGGCCGAGCTTCACGCGCGCGAGGTCGACCTCGTTGACGTCGACCTCGGCCCGCAGGTCCGTGAGATCTGCGATGCGGATCAAGTCGCCCGCGCCGGCGAACCCGCCTGGCACCGCGATCTCTCCCACCTCTTTGAACTTCGCGAGCACCACGCCGTCCCGCGGCGCGCGCAGCGTGGTGTAGTCGAGCGCGATCTCCGCCTCGCGCAGCGCGGCTTCGGCTTGCTGCACTTGCGCCTTCGCGACGCGCAGCTGGCTCTCCTTCACGTCGAGCTGCGACTGCGCCGCGACGTTCTGCTGCGCCAGCGCGCGAATGCGCTTCGCCTCGATCTCAGCGAGCTGCGCGTTCGCGCTCGCGAGCTCGCGCGCCGCGCGGGCGCGCGAGAGCGCCGCCTCGTAGTCGCGCTTGTCGAGCTGCACGAGCGCTTGGCCCTTCGTGACGGCCTGCGACTCCTCGACGAGATACGCGTCGATGCGGCCCGGCACGCGCACGCCGATCGAGATGTACTTCTCGCCCGTGACGACGTAACCCGAGCCGGTGAGCACCACGCCCGCGGCCGGCGCGCTCGCCTCGCCGCCTTCGCTGCGCTCTGCGTACGCGACACTCACGACGGTCGGCGCGCCGAGCGTGAGGCGCCATAGCACCGCTCCGCCGAGCGCGAGCAGCGAGAGCGCGATCGCCCACACGAAGCGCGGAACGCGCCGCTTCTTCGGCGGCGGCGCGCGCCGATCGAGCTTCAGCGAGCTCAGCTCTTCCCGTACGGACCGCGCCTGCTCTGCCATCCCTTATGCCTTTCGGAGCGCTTCGATCGGGCGCAGCTTCGCGGCGCGGCGCGCGGGGAAGTACCCGCCGAGCACGCCGATCGCGAGCGAGAGCGCGAACGCGGCGACGAGGTCGCTCGGGCCGACGCGCAGCTGGATCACGTTGGTCGAGAAGGTCTCTGCCTGCCAGCTGATCCCGCCGAGCGCAGCCGAGATTGCGGCGGCCAGTGCGATCGCGATCGCGCCGCCGAGCGCGAAGCCGAGCGCCGCCGTGATCAGCGACTCAACCAGGAAAGACGTGAGGATCGCGCCGCGCGAAAAGCCGAGCGCGCGCAGCGTGCCGATCTCCGACACGCGCGCCTGCACCGCGGCATACAGCGTGTTCGTCGCGCCGAGCATGGCGCCGAGACCGGCGAATAGCGCGACGAACACGACCAGCACGTAGATCTGCGTCGTGGCCTCCGCTTGCTCCGCGTAGTAGTCGGTCTCGAGCTTGGCCTCGAGCGCATGGCGAGGGTCGTCGCCGATGCGCCGCGCGAGCGCCTCCATGTCGGCGCCGTCCGCGACGCGCAGGCGAAAGCTCGAGAACGGCATCACGCGCTTCGCGTCGTTCGCGAGCTCGCGCGCGTCCACCCACACTTCGCTCTCGAAGGACGATCCGCCGGACTCGAGGATGCCCACGACCTTCCAGCGCTGGCGGCCGAACTCGAGCGCGTCGCCGAGCTGCGCGCCGACGTATCGCCCAGCGACGCCGCGGCCCACCACCGCCTCGCCGCTCGACGGCACGAACATGCGGCCCTCGGCGATCTTCACGCCGTCGTGAACCGAGAGCGCGACGGGCTCGACGCCGCGCACGAGGACGTTCTCGCGACCGCCGCTCTTGGGCGTGAAGAACGGCTGGATCACGAGCTCCGGTGAGAGCCGCGGATCGCCTGCGGGCGTGCGCGCGATGCCGTCGAAGAAGCGGATGTCTTGCAGCGACTGGAGCGTGAGCTGCGAGTTCCCGTCGTTGTCCGAGCCCTTGCGCATCACGATCAGGTTGCGCGGGTCGCCCGAGCTGACGAGGGTGCGCCGGAGACTGCTCGCGAGGCTGAGAATCAGCGACACCGCGATCACGACGAGCGCGATCACGCTCACGGTCAGGCTCGTGCGCAGGCGGCGCGCGAACAGGCTGCGCAGGCTGTACGAGAGGGGCAGCGCCATGGCGGGTCAGGCCTCTTCAGAACACTTCGCGCAGCGTTTGCGCCACGGGCTTGCGCGATGCGCCGAACGCCGGGAACGCGCCGCTGACGATGCCGATGAAGAACGCGATGAACAGCGTCTGCACGAGCACGGCGTTGCTCACGAAGAACGCGTTCATCGGGCCTGCGCCGCCCGCACCAGCGGTGATCGAGCGCAGCGCGTTCGTTGCGCCGATCGAGAGCAACACGCCGGCCGCGCCCGCGAGCGTCGAGAGCAGCGCGGCTTCCACCACGAGCGTCGCGAACAACGTGCGCCAGCGGAAGCCGAGCGCCTTCATGATCGCGAACTCGCCCATGCGCTCGCGCACCGACATGCTCGCGGTGTTCGCGGCGATGAACACGATGCAGAGCGTCACCACGCCCGCGACGATGAGCAGAATCGTCACGTAGCCCTGCGCGCTGCTCATCATGTTCGAGAAGAACGCCTTCTCCGTTTCGGACGCAGTCTCGGCTTCGCTGTTGCGGAACGTCTCGTCGATGCGTGCGATCAGTGGTGTCACGAGGCTCGCGTCGTCGATGCGCGCCCAGATCGTGCCCGTCGTGTCGAACGAGAAGCCCTGCGCGAGCATCGCTTGCTCGAGGTACTCGCGAGAGAGCCACACGAACGGGCCGCGCTCGATCGTGCCCACGATGCGCAGCTGCGCCTCCACGGGTAAGATCGTGCTCTTGAGCGTGATCAGATCGCCGACCTTCCAGCCTTGCTGCTGCATCGTCATCGTGCCGACCAGCGCCGCGTCTCGGTATTTCTCGAAGTCGTCGAGAGCCTGAGGCTCGATCTTCCAGTCTTCGAACACGACCCGCACATGGTCGGCGTCGACGGCGAAGTTCGGGAACTGGACGCCCTTGTCCTCGTCCACCACGCCGCCGAACCATTGGTAGGACGCGACGTCCACCACGCCCGGCATCGCGCGCACCTTGTTCACGTACGAGTACGGCAGCGAGTAGGTGAGGCCCGCCTGGTTGTGCACGGAGATGCGCGTGCCCGTCGACATGCGGTCGAGCATCGAGTCGAGCGCTGCGGGCAGCATGCGCAGCACGCAAACCATGGCGACCGCGAAGGCGATGGCGACGCCAGTGATCGCGCTGCGCAGCTTGTTGCGGCCGAGGTTCTTCCAGACGAGCGGTGCGTACTTCAGCATGTCAGTGCGCGCCTCCTGCGCTTCCGCCCGGTCGCGACTCGAGCAGCACGCCCTTGTCGAGGTGGTGCACCACGTCGACGTACTTCTCCGCGCGCGGGTCGTGGGTGACCATCACGATAGTCTTGCCGAAGTCGCGGCGCAGCGTCCGTAACAACTCGAGCGTGGCCTCGGCGTTCCTCGCGTCGAGGTCGCCGGTCGGCTCGTCGGCCACGATCAGATCCGGATCGGAGACGAACGCGCGCGCGATCGCGACGCGCTGCTGCTCGCCGCCCGAGAGCTGGCGCGGCAGATGGTCCGCGCGATCGGCGAGGCCGACCACGCGTAGTGCGGTCAGCGCACGCTCGCGCCGCTCCGACTTCGAGAGGTGCGTGAGGAGCAGCGGCAGCTCGACGTTCTCGACCGCGCTCAGCACGGGGATCAGGTTGAAGAACTGGAACACGAAGCCGACGTGCGCGGCACGGAATCTCGCGAGCTCGTCCTCGTCGAGCGCGTCGAGGCTCTGGCCCGCGACGCTGATGCTGCCGCTACTCGGCCGATCGAGGCCGGCGACGAGATTGAGCAGCGTCGACTTGCCCGATCCCGACGGCCCCATCAGGGCGATGAACTGCCCGCGCGGGATCTCGAGGCTCACCTTCTCGAGCGCATGCACTTCGTCCGCGGCGCGCTTGTAGAGGCGTGAAACGTTCGACACTTCGATCACGAGCAACTCCTGCGGTGCGCCGCGAGCCCCACTCTAGGCGCGCTCGCGGGCGCGCGCTTGATCGCCGTTGCCGCACGCTAGCTCGCCCGTCAGGCTGTGCCGCTCACTTCGCGCGCCGGCGCGGCCGATACGAGGCCCCTCATGCTCGAGCTTATCCGAAGCCTCGTCGACTTCATCCTGCACATCGACAAGCACCTCGTGAAGCTCGCCGCCGAACTCGGCGCGTGGCTCTACGTGGTGCTCTTCGGAATCGTCTTCTGCGAGACGGGCCTCGTGATCCTGCCGCTCTTGCCCGGCGACTCACTGCTCTTCGCGACCGGCGCCCTGATCGCCGCGCCCGGCTCGCCGCTCGATCTCGGCTTCACGCTCGCCCTCCTGATCGCGGCGGCGATCCTCGGCGACGCCGTGAACTACGCGATCGGCGCGTACGTGGGCCCGCAGGTCTTCACCGAGCGCTCGCGGCTGCTCAACCCGAAGTACGTGCTGCGCACCGAAGCCTTCTACGCGAAGTACGGCAAGAAGACGATCTTCCTCGCGCGCTTCGTGCCGATCGTGCGCACGTTTGCGCCGTTCCTGGCCGGCATCGGCCGCATGCCCTACCGCGAGTTCGCCGTCTACAACGTGACCGGCGCCATCGCGTGGGTCTCGCTCTGCACGCTTGCGGGCTACTTCTTCGGCCGCATCCCGTTCGTGCAGCGCTACTTCAGCAGCGTGATTCTCGCGATCGTCGTCGTCTCGGTGCTGCCGATCGTGTTCGAGTTGGTGAAGGCGAAACTGGAAGAGCGGCGCAGCGCGGCGGCGTAACCCTCAGCGCACCATGTACGGGAACTTCTCCGCGATCTTGAACTTCGGGATCAGCGTTCTGCCCTGCGTCCCGGTGAGCCAGTCCGCCAGCTTCTTGGCGGGCGCGTAGCGCGCGGTCTTGTGCTTGAGGTCGTTCACCACGAGCACGCCGAAACCGTTCTGCAGCTGCACGCCGCCGTCCACGAGCTCGATCAGGCCGTAGTGGTTCTTCTCGCGCAGCCAGGTGGGCTTGTCGACGAGCACGTACGCGCGCTTCTCGCCGGCGAGCGCGAGCGTCTTCGCCATCGACGCGTTCGCGCTGAAGTACCACGTCCCGGCGCCCACGTCCGGCACGCGCCCGGCTTGGTTCCAGAGCCGTTTCTCGAGCGCGACCGTTCCAGAGCCATCGCCGCGCGAGACGAACGCTTGCTGCCGTTCCGAGAACGCCTTGAACGCACCGGGTGCGCTGGCGCCGTCGCCGAGCTCGGCGGGATCGTTCCGCGGGCCGGCCACCAGGTACTCGACGTACATCACCTCGCGGCGCTCGGTCGCGTGCCGCTGCGACAGGAAGAAGTCCTCGCCCGCGCGGTCGTCGACGAGCAGCGCATCGGCCTCGCCGCGCTTGCCGAGCTCGAACGCGCGGGTCGCATCGACCGCGAGCACCTGGACCTCGATGCCGGTATCGGCGGTGAACTTCGGCAGCAGGTATGCGAGCAGCCCGGTGTCGACGAGCGCGCTCGTCGTCGCGAGCCGCACGCTCTGTTTCGGCGCGGCATGCGCGGCTCCCGCAAGCGCGAGCGCCAGACCGGCCCCGAGCATCACCCTGAGAAGTCGCATCTCTCCTCCTCTGCGAAAGCGTGGAGCATTAGCAGCCGCGCCTTCGTATTCTGCGCCGCCTCATGCTGCCTTCAGCTGCGCGCGATTCTTTCCAGCCGTCCGGTCATCCCCTGCACACGCGCTCGATTTCGCTCGACGTGTTCCAGCAGACCCCGGACCGCATCCGCGCGACTGGGACGATCCTCGACCTGCGGAAATGCGGTTTCGTGCCGAGCGGGCTCGAGGTCCAGAGCGCGGGCTTCATCCACCTGATGCACTGGCGCTGCACGCTCGACGAGCGCGGCGTGATCGAGGCGCTCGAGATCGAGCAGCCGCACGTGGCGATGGAGCGCAGCGCGGCGACGGGCGGCGAGTGCTGCCGCGATCCTGCACCGCGGCTGCAGGCGCTCGTGGGCGGCGCGATCGACGCGGGCTTCACGAAGCGGCTCGCGGGCGTGTTCGGCGGGCCGCTCGGCTGCTCGCATCTGCTCACCCTCGGCCAGGCGCTCGGCGCGTTCGTGCCGCGCGTGCTCGCGAGCCCGCAGCGGCGCGCGGGTGAGCGCGAGCCCGGCGAGCGCGTCGCAAAACAGAACCTGATGCTCGACGGCTTCGAGCGCGCGGGCACGCTCGAGCTCGCGATTCAGGCGAGCGAGTTCTGGCTCGCGCCGCAGCGCAGCGTGCGCGACTTCATCGACCGCGCGGCGCGAGCGCTCGAAGCGCGCGTGATCGGCGAGATCGCGGTCGGCGGCATGCAGCTGAACGCGCTCAGCGCCGCCGCGCGCGAACGCACGCCGGCGACCGGAGTGAGCGCGCAGTGGGAGTGCCGCGATGCGGTGGCGAGCAAGCTCGCGGGCGACTCCGCGCTGCGCGGGATGGCGGGGCGCGTGCGCGCGCTTGCCGGCGAGCTCGGCCCCGGTGACGACGGCGCGCTCATGACGCAGGCGCTGCTCAACTTCGCGCCCGCGCTGATCCAGTGCATGGCCGCGCTCACGCATCGCATGCCGCTGATGTACGAGCGCGCGAGGACCGGCGCGGGCCTCACGGCCGAAGAGAGCTCGTTCACGAGCAGCGGGGGCCAGCTCGACAGCTGTTACATGTGGCGAAGCGGCGGCGCCGCGAGTCGCCTCCGCCGCCTCTGAGGAGGACACCGCATGCGCGCGCTCGCCCTCGCGCTCTGCTTCGTTGCCGCTGCGGCCCTCGCACAGGAGACGAAGCCTGCGCCTCCGCAGCGCGTCGCTGTGCGCGCAGCTCGCCTGATCGACGGCTCCGGCGCGCCGCCGATTCGCGACGCGGTGGTGCTGATCGCGGACCAACGGATCACCGCCGTCGGCCGAAGCCTCGCGATTCCCGATGGCACGCGCGTGATCGACCTCGGCGGCGCGACGCTGCTGCCAGGGCTGATCGACTGCCACACCCACATCGCGGGCGGCGACCCTGGCGACTACTACGAGCAGCTGTTCCGCCGCAGCCCGATCGACGCCGCCGTGACTGCGCACGTGTTCGCGCGCCGCACGCTGGAGGCGGGATTCACGAGCGTGCGCGAGGTCGGCGCGGAGGAGCTCGTCGACGTCGCCTTGAAGCGCGCGATCGAGCGCGGCGAGGTCGTGGGCCCGCGCATGCAAGTCGCGACGCTCGCGATCGGCGCGACGGGCGGTCACGCGGACCTGACGGGCTTCTCGCCTTACCTGCGCTTCGAGAACTTGAGCGGGATCGCGGACGGCGTCGACGGCGTGCGCAAGGCCGTGCGGCAGCGCGCGAAGTGGGGCGCGGACGTGATCAAAGTCGTCGCGACCGCCGGCGTGCTCTCCGAGGAAGAGTCCGTGGGCGCGCCGCAATACACGCAAGCGGAGCTCGACGCGCTGGTCGACGAGGCGTCGACGTGGGGCCTGCGGGTGGCGGCGCACGCGCATGGCGCCGAGGGCATCAAGCGCGCGGTGCGCGCCGGCGTCGCTTCGATCGAGCACGGCTCGCTGCTCGACGACGAGGGCATTCGGCTGATGAAGCAGCGTGGCACCGTGCTCGTCGCCGACGTCTACAACGACGACTACATCCTCGCCGAGTTCGCGCGGCTCGGATACCCGCAGAAGATCATCAACAAAGAACGCCTCATCGGTCGCACGCAGCGCGAGAGCTTCCAGCGCGCGGTGCGCGCCGGCGTGAAGGTGGCGTTCGGCAGCGATGCCGGCGTCTATCCGCACGGCTGGAACGGCAAGCAGTTCGCGCACATGGTGCGCTGGGGCCTCTCGCCGCTCGAAGCGATCACCGCCGCCACGTCGCGGGCTGCCGAGCTGCTCGGCTGGGAAGATCGCGCGGGCCGCGTGGCGCCGGGTCTCTACGCCGACCTGATCGCAGTCGCGGGCGACCCGCTGACGGACGTGACCGAGCTCGAGCGGGTGACCTGGGTGATGAAGGGCGGCGTGGTCGTGAAGGACGCGCGCTAGGCGCTGCCGCGCTTCGGCCCGAGAAAGAAGAGCAGCACGGCAGCGACGGTTGTTAGGGCGGCGAAGGTGGCGAAGGCGGGCTCGAAGCGGCCGGTGGCGGCGAAGACGGACATCGGGAACTGCACGCCGGACATGGTGAACGGGAGCATGAAGAGGCCCATCGCTCCCATCACGCTGCCGAAGCTCTCGGGGGCGAAGCGATCGCCGATCGTGGCAGTCCAGAGTGCGGTGAGACCCTGCGCGACGCCGGTGACGATCGCCATCGGCATGAGCCAGCTCGTGGGCGGCGTGGTGGCGAGCAGCGCGCAGCACGCGATCAGCGGCGCGAACGCGCTCCAGATCAGTGCTTTGCGCGAGAAGCGGTCGGCGAGGCGACCGAACGCGAGGTTGGCGCCGATGCCGACGACGGCGCTCGCGAACAACAAGTTGCCGACGAAAGCGTTGGTCAGCTCGCGCGTTTGCGTGGCGTACGGTGGGTAGGCGTTGCCGAGGCTCACGAGCGCGCCGAACGCGAGGCCGAAGGCGAGCGTCAGCACCCAGAAGTTGCGGTCGCGCAGGTAGCTGCGGTCGGCCGGCGCCGCCGGAACGCCCGGCGCGTGCGTAGGCGCTGCGGACTTCGCCTCGCGCACGAGCGCGAGCACGAGCGGCAGCGTCGCGGCGAACGCGAGTCCGCACGCCGCGACGGCGCCGCGCCAACCCCACGCGCCGATCGCGAGCGGAATCAGCTTCGGGCCGAGCAGCGCGCCGATCGATGGGCCCACCGCGTTGATGCCGAGGGCGGTGCCCGGCTGATCGGGGAACCAGTCGACCACGAGCTTCGAGCACGGCATCGGCCCGAGGCCGACCGCGCCGGCAGCGACGAGCAGCGAGAAGCCGATGCCGGCCACGGCCAGCGAGTCCGCGACGTAGATCAGCGCGCAGCCGAGCGCGGAGACGACGGCGCCGCCGAGCATGATCACGCGCGGCCCGATGCGGTCGACGAGCGGCCCGAGCGCGAGACCTGCGAACGCCTGCGCGGGGAGGAACAGCACGAAGCCGAGCGAGACCGTGGCGATGCTCGCCTCGAACTCCGCGGCGACGGGCACCTGCATGAAGCCGAACGCCACGAGCGTCGCGCCGACGCTGACGGCCTGCACCGCGAGCGCGCCGGCGAGCGCGAGCCAGCGCGCGGCGCCGGCGGAAGTCGTTGCGGACGCGGCGGCTTCGCTCACGGGCGCTCCTCGGTCTCGCGCGAGTAGCGCACTTGCCTCCGCGATTGCTCGCGCGCGTCAGCGCAGCGCGGCGGCGAGCCACTCCTCGATGTCGCGATTCGCGCGCTTCGCGATCGCCGTGCCCGCGGCGAGCCCGTCGAAGCCGTGCGGCGCGCCGGGGTAGACGTGCAGCTCGGTCGCCACGCCCGCGCGCCGCAGCCGCGCGGCGTAGTCGATGTCCTCGTCCGAGAACCCGTCGAGCGCGCCCACCGAGATGAACGTGCGCGGGAGGCGCGAGAGATCGCTCGCGCGCGCAGGCGCCGCGTATGCCGGCACCGCAGCGTCGCCCAGCTCGCCGAGGTAGCTGCGCCAGCCGTAGCGATTCGCGCTGGGCGGCCACACCGGGTCGATCCACTGCGACGACGCGGTGATCATGCGGTCGTCGAGCATGGGGTAGATCAGCGCCTGGAACGCGAGCGCGATCTCGCCGCGATCGCGCGCGAGCAGCGCAAGCCCGGCCGCGAGGCCGCCGCCCGCGCTCGCGCCGCCGATGCCGAGCCGCCGCGGGTCGACGCCGAGCGCCGCGGCGTTGTCCCGCACCCAGCGCAGCCCGACATAACAATCCTCGAGCGGCTCCGGGTAGCGCGACTCGGGCGCGAGCCGGTAATCGACCGACACGCCCACGCAGCTCAGCGACTGGCACCAGCGGTCGAAGCGCAGATCGTCCTGCTTGTTATTGCCGAGGATCAGGCCGCCGCCGTGGATCCAGTACACGCACGGCAGCGCGCCGCTCGCGCCCTTCGGGCGATGTACGCGCACGCTCACCCCGGCGCGGCCAGGGATCGCGTGGTCGCTGCGCTCCACCTGATCCGAGAGCGGCAGCGGCGGCGCCGCCGCGAAGCCCGCGCGAATCGCGGGCAGCGTCGCGTCGGAGAGGATGCCGAGATCGAAGGGAATCGCGGTGAGCGCGGCGGCGACCTCGGGATCGAGCAGCGCGCGAACGTCGAGCGGAGTGGACATGCGGAGCCTCGCGGTGAAGGGAGGCGCGCACGTTACGCGCATGGCCGTGCGCGGCGCTCGCGTGATAGAACGCGCGCATGCCGACCCCGACGCGCAGGCAGCTCCTCGACTGGGCCACGAACTACGTCGCGCTGTGGAACGCGGGCGACAAGGCCGCGTGGGCCGCGAACTGGCGCGCCGTCGCGCCCGGCGAGTTCCGCATGCTCGACCCGGTCGGCACGCCCGAGAAGCGCGGCTTCGAGCAGTGCGCCCTGAACGCCTTCGATCTCTTCCAACCGCACGTGCGCTTCCGCGTCATCCCGGGCACGCAGCACGTGTGCGGCAACGAAGTCGCGTGGCTGCTCGAGAACTCGTTCGTGAACGAGCCCACACGCGCGCCGCACCTCTCGATCGAGACGTATCGCTTCGAGGAGAACGGCGACATCGTGATCCGCACCTACTACCGCGTCCCGTCCCACGACGACGGCCACGCGGGCGAGTTGTTCAAGACGTACTTGCCCGCCGGCCAGTAACAACTCGCTCCCGGTCAACCGACGCGCATCTGCACACGCGCAGCGCGCGGGAGGCGCGCCTCAACGGCGCGCCGATCCGCGCCCGCCCCAAGCAATCTCGACTTCACCGTCGAGCAAGGAGCAGCCGCGGCGGGGCCGGGGGCGGCGGAGGCGAAATCAAGCGCAGCTCGGCCGCGATCACCGTGCAGCGGGACACCTCGGCGCATCGTGTTCGCCGCGACCGCTGGTGCGCCCCCCCCAGAGCGGCCGCCAGCGAGCCATTCGCCGCAGCCGCCCCCGGCCCCGCCGCGGCTGCGGACACGCGCCTCCTCGGTCATCTGCCCCCCGGCATGAGCCCGCACTCACCGTGGTACGGTGCCGAAGGACGAGGAGAATCGAGATGGCGGAGATCAATGGCGGCGTCATCGCCGCGCGGCAGCTGAAGAAGTCCGGCATCGACACGATGTTCGGTGTCGTCGCAGGGCCGATGATCGAGTTGTTCGGCGGCGGCGCGCAGGAGAACCTCAAAGTCGTCGGCTGCCGCCACGAGATCAACGGCGGCTTCATGGCCTCGAGCTGGGGCTGGCAGAAGAAGGAGCCCGGCGTGCTCGTGGTCGGCTCCGGGCCCGCGATGACGAACACGATCACGCCGCTCTACGTCGCGACCGAGAGCGCGATGCCGCTCGTGGTGCTCGGCGGCTCGGCATTCGGCGGCACGCTCGGGCTCGGCGCGTTCCAGGAGCTGAACCAGGTCGCGGCGGCGAAGCCCGTGTGCAAGTGGACCGGACAGGTCGACGCGACAGAGCGCATCGGCGAGTGGATCCATCTCGCGCTCGCGAAGGCGCTCGAAGGGCGACCGGGCGGCGTGTACCTCGACTTCCCCGGTCACCTCGTCTCGCGCAAGGTCGCGGAGGAGACCGTGCGTTATTACGGCGCGCCCGAAGTGACGCGCCCGCATCCCGACCCGAACGCGATCGCGCGCGCGGCGGACCTGCTCGAATCCGCGGAGCGGCCGCTCGTGCTCGTCGGCAAGGGAGCGGCGTGGGCCGACGCGCGCGACGCGATCACGAAGCTGGTCGACCTCGGCATCCCGTACATCACCTCCCCCATGGCTCGCGGCACGCTGCCCGACGATCACCCGAACTTCGCGAACGCCGCGCGCTCGCACGCGATGAAGAACGCCGACGTCGTGCTGATGATCGGCGGGCGCTTCAACTGGATCTTCGGCCTCGGCCGCCGTTTCGCGAAGGGCGCGAAGATCGTGCAGATCGACCTCGCGCCGGAGGAGATGACGTCCGGCGCCGATGTCGCGCTCGGCATCGTGGCCGACGCCGCGGTCGCGACGGAGCAGCTCGCGAACGCGGTGTCGAAGCGCAAGCTGCGCAGCACCGGCGGCGCGTGGCTCAGCTCGCTGCGCGCGGAGCGCGAGCGCAACGAGGCCGGCGCGGCGAAGGCGATTCACGACGCCTCGATCCCGATCAACCCGTACCGACTCGTTCAGGAGGTCGCCGCCGCATTGCCGCGCGACGCGATCGTCACCGAAGAGGGCGAGATGATCATGGGCGTGTGCCGCGCGATGCTGCCCAGCTACGAGAACCGCGGGCGCCTGAACGCCGGCACCACGGGCTGCATGGGCGTCGGCGCGCCGTACGCGATCGGCGCGAAGCTCGCGTGCCCGAACAAACCCAGCGTGGCGGTGCTCGGCGACTACGCCTTCGGCGCCGCCGCGATGAGCGTCGAGACTGCGGTGCGCGTGGGCGCCGCGCCGGTGCTCGTGGTCGCCAACAACGAGGGCATCGCGGGCCACATGCTGCAGGACGCGTTCATGCCGCCGGGCGCGCCGCGCATCGCGTCGCTCTTGCCTGCGCGCTACGAGCTGATGGCCGAGATGGTCGGCGCGCACGCGGAGTACGTGGAGCGCCCCGAGCAGATCCGCCCCGCGCTCGATCGGGCGCTCGCCGCCGACAAGCTCTCGATCGTGCACGTGCGCATCGACCCGAAGGCCGCGCGGCTCGGCGGGACGAACTACTTGCAATAACAACCCCGCGCTTCGGAGGTCTCGCCATGCCCATGCCGCTCGAAGGCATCCGCGTACTCGACTGGACGATTTGGCAGCAGGGTCCGATCTGCACCTCGATGCTCGCCGACATGGGGGCCGATGTGATCAAGATCGAGCAGACCGGAGTGGGCGATCCCGGCCGATACCTGTTCGCCGCGGGCGGCGCGTCTGCTGCGGATCGTCCGAACTGGTACTTCGAGTCGCACAACCGTAACAAGCGCGCGATCACCCTCGACTTCTCGCAGCAGGCGGGGCGCGACGTGCTCTACGAGCTCGTGAAGAAGTCCGACGTGTTCGTGCAGAACTTCCGGCACGGCGTCGCGGCGCGGCTCGGCGTCGACTACGCGACGCTGTCGCAGCACAACCCGCGCCTCGTCTACGGCAGCGCGACGGGCTACGGCCCGCACGGCGACGAGACCGCGGAGCCGTCGTTCGACCATCTCGGCCTCGCGCGCAGCGGCATCATGAACGCCGCCGGCGAGCCCGACATGCCGCCGCTCGGCATCGCCGGCGGCATCGCGGACCAGATGGGCGGCGTGATGCTCGCGTGGGGAATCATGAACGCGCTGTTCGCGCGCGAGCGCCACGGCGTGGGCCAAGAGGTGAACGGCTCGCACCTCGGCTCGATGCTGTTCCTGCAAGGCCTCAGCTTGTCGATGAAGCTGATGGCGGGCGTCGCGTTCCCGCGCACGTTCCGCGCGCGCGCCGGGAACCCGCTCTGGAATCACTACCGGTGCGGCGACGGCAAGTGGATCGCGCTCGCGATGCTGCAGAGCGACCGCTACTGGCCCGACGTCGCGCGCGTGATCGGTCGCCCCGAGCTCGCGACCGACGAGCGCTTCAAGAACCTCACGGTGCGCGCGATGAACAGCGCGGAGTGCGTCGCGATCCTCGACGCCGCCTTCGCGACGAAGCCGCGCGACGAGTGGCTGCGCCTCCTCAAGGAAGACGGCGGGGACTACATCTACACGATCGTGAACACCGTCGACGATCTGCCGAACGATCCTCAAGTGCTCGCGAACGGCTACGTCACCGAGC
Source organism: Deltaproteobacteria bacterium (assembly GCA_016875395.1). Classification (NCBI taxonomy): domain Bacteria; kingdom Pseudomonadati; phylum Myxococcota; class Myxococcia; species Deltaproteobacteria bacterium. The sequence continues at coordinate 196,539 of VGRF01000004.1, forward strand.
TCGATCATCCGCAATACGGCAAGACGAAGGCGGTGGGCATTCCCGTCGAGCTGACGAAGACGCCGGGCAGCGTGCGCACCGCCGCGCCCGAGCTCGGGCAGAACACGGAAGAGATCCTGATGGATCTGTGTGGCTACGACTGGGAGAAGATCAGCGCGCTGCGCGATGCGAAGGTGATTTGAGCGCGAGTTGCTAACTGCGCTCGGGTTCGACCAGCCAAGCCGGGAACATCTTCCACAAGGTGGTTCGGGCGTGGAAGTTCGCGTTCCGATACGCCCTCTCAGCAACATCGCGCGAGGCGGGTCCGAGACTCTCGAGCAGCGATTCGGGCGCACTCATCGATCCGCCAGTCTCGGGGAGAACCGTCCACCAGCGCGGCTCGCGATTGTCGCGCCAGCGGGAGTCGCGCTGAATCCTCAACCACTCGTCTGTGGGCCGGGGGCGAGACCGGATCGCGATGCCGCGATCTCCCTTCGCGGTGACCAGGTGATCGCCCGGCCGAATCGGTGGAGCGGCGACGCGCGCCCGTGCGACCCGACCGCGCTGCTCATCGACTCTCGCTGGGATCACGTGCTCGCGCAGAAACGCGACGCGACTCGCGAGTGAATCTGCGTTCTTGCGCGTCGCCTTCGCTTCGACTGGAAAGACGCCAGCGGTCTTCGCGCGTCCGCGGCCGCTGCGCACCGCAGCGACCCACTCGTCCATCAACTCGCAGTAGCCGTCGAGTGCATCGATGCCGTTCGGTGCGTTGTCGGTCACGAGGTACGCCGTGGGCAGATCACCCACTACGACCCAGAGAGACTCGTCCACGGCTGGATCCGCGGGCCAGATGCGAACGAGGAAGACCGCGACGACGCCTGGAATCGTGAACCCGAGATGTTCCTCGCGGACTCCGCGACACCACGGCTGCCACGAGACGTACTGGTGCGCTTCCTCGTAGGCCTCACGCAGGAACGCGGAATCGTCCTCTTCCTCGACCCCGAACAGCATCGATGAGGCGAGAATGAGCAGGCTCTCGTCGACTTCGTTCACGGCGTCTCCGGAGGTTCTTCAGGATGGCACGAGCAACGCGTTCTCTGGTGGCTGCGCTGCTGGCATTGGCGTTCGCCGTGCAGCCTGCGCTCGCGCGCACCAACAAGCCCCCGCTGCACGGTCACCACTGGGTCGCGGTCACGGGCAAGCCGCTCGCCGCGGTCGCAGGCGCGAAGACGTTCGAGCGCGGCGGCAACGCGGTGGACGCGGCGTGCGCGATGCTCGCGGCGACCGCGACGATGTGGGACGTGCTCTCGTGGGGCGGCGAGACGCAGGCGCTGATCTTCGATCCGCGCACGCAGCGCGTGATCGGCGTGAATGCGCACGGCGTCGCCGGCAGCGACGCGACCGTGGCGCACTTTCGCAAGCAGGGCCTCGCCTACCCGCCGGCGACGGGCGGAGAAGCAGCCGTCACGCCAGGCACGCCGGGCGGCCTGCTCATCATGCTCGCGGAGTACGGGAGGCTCTCACTCGCCGAGGTGTTATGGCCCGCGCTCGAGCTCGCGCGCGGCTACCCGATCGACGCCGAGACCGCGAACGCGCTGGAACGAGACCGCGCGCTACTCGCGTCGTGGCCCGACTCGAAGCGCGTGCTGCTCCCGCACCTCGATCCGAGCGACGCGTCTAAGCGCGCCGCGCCCGCAGCGGGCGAGATCTTCCGCCAGCCCGAGCTCGCGGCGACGCTCGAGAAGCTGATCGCGGCGGAGCGAGATGCGCTCGCCGCCGGGAAGTCGCGACGCGACGCGATCCTCGCCGCGTACGGGCGCTTCTATCGCGGCGACATCGCGCGCGAGCTGGTCGCCGCGGCGCGCGCGCAGGGCGCGCTCTTCACGGAGCAAGACCTCGCGCGCTGGAGCGTGCGCATCGAAGAGCCGGTGCGCACGACGTACCGCGGCGTCGACGTGTACAAGCTCACCACTTGGACGCAGGGCCCCGCGATGCTGCAGGCGCTGAACCTGCTCGAGCAGAAGGACCTGCGCGCGCTCGGCCACAACTCGCCCGACTACCTGCACGCGATCTATCAGGCGATGAACCTCGCCTTCGCCGACCGCGACTTTTATTACGGCGATCCGTACCACGGACCCGCGGAGCCGATCGCGGGCCTGCTCTCGAAGGACTATGCAAAGCGGCGCTTCGGCGAGATCGACTGGGCCCGCAACGATCCCGACGTGAAGCCCGGCGACCCCTACCCGTTCCAAGGTGCGAAAAACCCGTTCGCGCGATTGCTTCGCTCGTGGCCGCCGAGGCCTGCGCGCGAGGCGGACGGCGCGCACGGCAACCCGGCCGACCGCGCCTCGTTGCGCGCCGCGCGCGAGCGCGCGTTCATGGCGGGCACGACCTCGATTCAGGCCGCCGACGCCGAGGGCTGGGTCGTGTCGGTGACGCCGAGCGGTGCGTGGATTCCGGCGGTGATCGCAGGCCGCACAGGCATCGGGCTGTCGCAGCGCATGCAGGCGTTCGTGCTCGATCCCGCGATGAATCCATACAACGTGCTCGCAACGGGCAAGCTCCCTCGCGTCACGCTCACGCCGACGCTCGCACTGAAGGACGGCAAGCCGTGGCTCGCGTTTTCGGTGCAAGGCGGCGACACGCAGGATCAGAACCTGCTGCAGTTCTTCCTGAACGTGGTCGAGTTCGGCATGACGCCGCAGCAAGCGGCGGAGGCGCCGAACCTGGTCTCGTTCCAGATGTTCAGCTCGTTCGGCGAGCACGTCTCGGAGCCGGGCCGCCTCGTGCTGCGTGCGGACACTCCCGTCGCGACGCTCGAGGCGATGCGCGCGCGCGGTTATCAGGTGGAGACCGAGGCGAAAACCTCGGGCCCGATCACCGCAATTCTCGTCGACGCGGAGCACGGCACGCTGTGGGGCGCGGCGAGCGATTTCGGAGAGGACACCGGAATCGCGTGGTGACGACGAGGTGGGTGCGCGATCACCGAGCCGAGGATCTGCGCTCGGCTCCAAAGCGCTCGCAGCTCCGCCTCGCCTCGTCGCGTGCGCGCTCGCTCAGCGCGCCGGCGCCGCGCGCGCGGCATCGACGAGCTCGTCGAGCTTCGAGACGAGCGCTTCGGGCGCGAACGGCTTCTCGAGGAACGCGACGCCCGGTGGAATCTCGCGGCGCTCGCGCGCGAGGTGATCGAGGTGGCCGGAGAAGAGCACGGCTGGAAGGCGCGGCGCGCGACGGCGAATTCTCCCTAACAGCTCGATGCCGTCCATGCCGCGCAGCACGACATCGGACGCGACGACGTCGATGTCGGTCGCGCGCGTGAGCGCCTCCTCTCCGCTCTCGCACCCGACGACGGAGTAGCCCGAATCCGCGAGCCAGCGCGTGAGGCCGAGTCGCAGCACGGCTTGATCCTCGACCAGCAGCACGCGCGCCCGCATCGGCGGCGCCTCGGACTCGGGCTTCGCCGCGAGATCCTTCCCCGCCGCGACCCCTCCGACCTCGGGCCAGTAGATGTCGAAGCGCGCGCCGCGCCCCGGCTCGCTCGTGACGCGGATGTGTCCGCCCGTCTCGCGCACGATGCCGTAGACCACCGACAGGCCGAGCCCGGTGTTGCCGCGCTCCAGCTTGGTCGTGAAGAACGGCTCGAAGATTTTCTCGCGCGTCTCCTCGTCCATGCCGGGACCCGTGTCCGAGATCGTGAGCACGATCAACGTGTCGCCCGTCAGGGAGTCCGGCAGCACCGCGTTGGCGCGCGGAATGCGCCACCTCGATGCGCAGTGAGCCGCTGCCGGACATCGCTTCCTTGGCGTTCAGCGCGAGATTCAGCAGCACCTGGCTCAGCTGCTTCGCGCCCACGGGCGCACGGTGCACTTGGTCCGGCACGTTCCACGAAAGCGGAACGTGCTCGGTCATCAGGTGGCGCAGCGTCACCAGGTTCTGGCGCACGATCGCCGACACGTCGCAGGGATCTTCCTTCTCTCGCATGGGGCGAGAGAACGTGAGCAGGCGCGAGGTGAGATCCGCCGCCGCGCTCGTCGTGTTGTGAATCTGATCGAGGTCCGCGCGCTGCGGCGCGCCGCTGGGAATCGACCTCTCGAGCAGCTCGGTGTGAATGCGGATCGCCATCAGCTGGTTGTTGAACTCGTGCGCGAACGCACCGGCGAGACGACCGAGGGCGTCCATGCGCTGCGCCGTGCGCAGCTCGTTCTCGAGGCGCAGACGCTCGGAGCGCTCGTGGGCGAGCTCGGCGCGGACCTGGGAGAGGCGCTGGGCGTCTTCTTCGACCCGAGCGCGCTCCATGGCGAACGCGCGGCTCGAAAAGAAGACGACGGAGAGCGTGCCGGCGCAATAGAAGACCGACATGCCCCCGCCGTGCGCAAAGAGGGGGACCGTCGAGGCGAGTGCGACGAACGCGGTGTAGGCACGAAAGATCGCTGGGTCCGCGATCACCATGAGCGACGACACCGCGATCATGAACGCCGAAGCCGCGTAGAACGGCTCGCCCGGATGACCCAGGAACAGCCAATAGAGGTGCGCAGTGGCGATGAACGAGGCCGTGAAGTGCAGGTCGCGCTGCCTGATGCGCGGGTACGTGTGAGCCAGTGCGCCAGCGATCGCGAAGGCCGCTCCGACGATCACCCACAGCGCGATCGGATCACCCGGGCCGCCGGGCCCGACGAGCCACCAGAGCGGGTGCACGACGCCCGCGATCACGAAGGCGGTGCCTAGGTGATCTTGAGGGTTGAACCGCAGCGAGAGTTTGCGAGCCATCTTTCGACGGCTCGCACCCTATCACGGGACGGCGGCCCCCAACGTCGCCAACGGTTCCGCGGGCACGTCCGAGTCGAGCCAGCCGATCTCGGCGGGAATGGGAATTCCCCGTCGCAGCTCCGCGAGGACTTCGCTCGGAGTGCAACCGAGGCGGCGGAGGTCGGGGACTTGCTGGAACACGCCGAACGCGACGATCGGAAGCAGCAAGCGCGACAAGCGAAGTCCGGTCGGGGACAACGCGGCGCGCAGAAACGCCACGTGCAAGACCTCATCCGCCCAAATCTCGCGGATCAGCGCATCGAGCCGATCGCGACGGCTCGGAGCGAATCCGCAGCTCGGAAGAGCCTCTCGCAAGCGCCAGAACAGCGTCGCTCCGACGCACTCGCCCGCGAGCACGATCGCCCAGCGCACGGTGGCCTGGACCCTCTCGATGACCGCTACGAACATCCGCGTCGGAAGCGCCGGCCTCGCGGACTCGTACGAGGCGCCGGCGGTGCGACACAGCTCCGCGAGGATTCGGCAGTGGTAGCTCTCCTGCATCAGCACGCGGAGCATGAGATCCGGTGACTCGAAGCCGGGGAAGGACCCGCGGGCCTGAAAGCGGGACAGCTCGATCTCGACGCCGTAGCTCTCGCCCTCGTTCGCCTTCGTCGCAGCGAGCAGCCACTCGGACCGCTTCTGGGCGTCGCCGCTCACGTGCTCGCCCACCTCGCTGGGAGCCCACGCTTCGAGCGCCACCATCCTCTTTTCGCGCTCGGACAGGCGCCTCTCGGCGAGCTGGACTTCACCGTCCGTGGCACGCAGATGCTCTGCGTAGTCCGACAAGTACCGAGAGCGCTCCTCGGCGGACAGCGGCTTGAACGGATTCACGAAACCTCGAGACACGGGGGCCTCCTAAGCCGACAGCGCCAGCGGCGGCGCGAGGCGCTGCGCGAGCCGTTAGCCGTAGAACGCGAGCGCGTTCTCGCCTAACAAGCGCGCGGCATAGGCGTCGTCGCCGCCGGCAGCGCGCCTCGCGAGCGCGACGCAGTCCTTCAGCGTCGCGTCCCAGTGCCCGTAATCGATCGCGAGCCCGCACACGCGCTCACCGGCTTCGCCGAGCGCGGCGCGCAGATAAGAGGGCGCGGGGTCGTCAGGCTCGTACGTGAAAAAGAGCTGCCGGCGCGCGAGCGCTGCGAGCGGATCGCCGCGCAGGTTCGGGTGCTCGTTGCGGAAGGCTGCCACCTCGGCGGGCGAGGCGTCCTCGCCGCGGCGCGGCGAGAAGATCGCGAGCAGCTGCCGCGCCTTGCGCACGAAACCGCGCTGCCCGCGCGCGTCCCGCTCGCGCGCGAACTCGAGCAGGAACTCCGCGACGCTCGGCTCGACGCTCGGGTCGAAGTCGCGAACGCGCTTCTCCCAGTGCTCGTGCAGGTTGTGCAGCAGGTCGGGCAGCCAGCCCACGCCCGCTTCGAGGAAGCCGACGCGGAGCTTCGGATGCGCGTCGAGCGTGCCGTCGAAGAGCAGGCGCGCGAGGGCCATCTGCTGCATCGAGCGATTCGCGAAGACGTGGACGAGCGTGAAGCTGTCGAGCTGATCCGAGCTGCCGCCCGCGAGATACATGCCTGGCGCGGCGTGGATGCCCAGCGCGACATCGAGCCGCTCCGCCTCCGCGAGCAGCGGCGCGAAGTCCGCGTGCGAGAGGTGCTTCGGCACGCGGATGCGCGGGAACGCCTCCGGCGCATCGGGATGCGGTGCGGGCAGGCTCGGCGGAAGCGCGACGCCGACGAAGCCCTTCTCGAGCACGCAGCGCCGCAGCTCGGCGATCGCTTCGGCGGGATCCTGCAGCGCGACGTGCGCGACGGGATGCAGGCGCGCTGCGTACGGCGCGCAGTCGTCCGCGATGTAGTCGTTGTAGGCGCGGCACAGCGCGCTCGCGAGCTCGGCGTCCCCTAATGAGTTGAAGGCCAGCGCGACCGAGCCATAGATGACTTGGTGGTCGACACCCTCGCGATCCATGTGCTCGAGGCGAACGCGGTTGAAGAGCCCGCCGTGCGTCGTCTCTTCGTGATACGGGCGGAACGTTCCCTTCGCGTAGCCCTCGGGCTGCAGGAACGTGCGCCACACGAGCTCGCCCGTGCGCATGTCGCGATCGCGCAGCTCGAAGCGCTGCTCGCCATAGCGATCCCGCACGAAGCGCAGCCGCTCGCGCTGCGGAGCGTCGAGGTAGTCGAACAGAACCGGCGGGTTCTCACACTTGTGGCTGTCGGCGTCGACGACGAGCGGTCGCGGCATGCAGGGGCCCTCTCAGGCCGCTGCATCGGGCGACTCAGTTGCGCGCTTGAGATGCGAAATTGCTCATGTCGCAAGCGTTCTTGCAGATCGGGTGCGCGCGAGACGCGCCTTCGAAAGCGAAGGCGGGGAGTCGGCCGCCCGCCGCGAGCGCTAGCGCTTGGCCGGCTGGCGCAGCATCTGCTGCACGGCCTGGCGCGTCACCTGGAGGATGCGCGCGGCGCGCGTGCGATTGCCCTTCGAGATCGCGAGGGCCTGCCGGATCGCCTCGTCCCACACGCCGTTGACGAGATCCTTGAGCGGCATCTGGCCGACGGCTTCCTGAACGACAGGGGCGAGCTCCGGGGGCTCCTCCGCCGCCGCGCAGATGGCTTCCCAGATTCGCTCGAGCGAGGTCGGCTTCTGCAAGAACTGCCGCACGCCGAGCTTGGCGAGCCGGAAGGATTCCTCGGGCGTCGCGGCGCCAGACATCGCCACGCGAATCGGCGCCGGCGCAATCACCGCGGCCTGCTCGAGCACGCGGAACGCATCGCCGTCCGGCAGCATCACGTCGAGCACGACCACGTCGGGGCGCCCGCGCAACTGCGCCAGTGCCTCGCTCACGCTCCCCGCGGTGACGACCCGCATGTCGCGGCTGCGCAGGAAGCTCGCGATCGAGGTCCTCAGCGTCGCGTCGTCTTCGACAACGAGAGCGGTTCGGAACTTGCGGGCCACGCGTGCCTCCGAGTGGGTTCCACCATGGCACGCGCCGAGGCGCGCTGCCATCGCAAATTTGGCCGCTCGGCGCGCGAGCAGATTCCGCCCAGTCCGTCGAAACGCGACCTGCATCCCACTGCTTTGGGTCGCGGCTCAGCCCAACAGCTCCGCTGCGTGCTCGAGCAGCGGCGCGATCGAGAGCGCGGTGGTCTCCCAGAGTGGATCGTGGCGCTTGCCGCGGCGGTGCAGCGCGAGGTTGAAGCCGCTGATGATCGCGAACTTGTACGCCGCGAGTGCTCGGAACCAGCCGAGGTCGGGAAGCTCTTCGCCCCACGCGTCCTGATAGATCGCGACGAGCTCGTCCCCGCTCGGGAAGCCGCCGCTCGGAATCGGGCCGCCCCGCGTCTGGTCCCACGCCGCCTTCGTGTTGAACGTCGCGACCCAGCCGACGTCGTTGAGCGTCGCGCCGACGCCCGTGAGCTCCCAGTCGATCACCGCGAGCAGCTTGCCCTCGAACGAGAAGAACAAGTTCGCGACTTGGAAATCGCCGTGGAAGACGCCGACGGGCGCGTCGCTCGGGAGCGCGGCGAGCAAGCGCGAGCGCACGCGCTCCTGCAGAGCGAAGCGGCCGGGCTCCGCGACTTTCGGCATGAAGCGATCCCAGCGCTCGACGTCGTCCGCGAACGGAATCGGCGCACCGAGATACGCGCACTTCTCGCGCCACGGGATGCGGTGGACGCCCGCGAGCGCGCGCATCGCCTGCTCGGCGCAGCCGCGCAGCACCGCGGGCGCGAGCTTCGAGCCCCAGTCGCCAGGACCGAGCCGCAGCACGTCGCCGCTCAGCTTCGGCACGACGAAGTAAGGGCGTTCGAACCACGCGAGCTCCGCGCCCTCGCCTCCGCTCCACTGGACGGAGCAATGCGGGACATCCGTGCCGTCGAGCGCGTTCAGCACGCACACCTGGCGCAGCACGTCCGCCGTGCCCTGCCACTTCACGCCGGGCGGCGGAATGCGCAGGAACCACGACTCGCGCGCGCCGCGGCTCTCGACCGTGAAGCCGTACGCGAAGCCCGCGTGGCCGGGCATCTTGTGCACCTCGCGGATGCGCGCGGCTTCGTCGGAGTACTTCGCGCGCGCGAAGGGAATCAGCCTGCGTTCGAGCTCGTCGAGTTCCATGCGGGGAGCATACGTCGCTCGCGCGCGGCCCTCGCCGCGACTGCGCTCACTCCGCGCGGCGAGACTCCCCGGTCAGCGGGGAGCGAGATCCCGCGCGGCCTGGCGCGGATCGATGCCCGCCTCGATCAGGCCGATGATCGGCGTGTCGACGCCCGCTTCGTGGTAGGCGGCGATGCGCTCGCGGCAGTACTCGGGCGGGCCGTGGATGTAGAAGCGGTCGACGATCTCGTCCGTGATCGCGGCGCGCGCGCCCTTGAAGTCGCCGCTCGCCATGCGATCCCAGCTCGCCTTGAGCAGGTGCGCGTTGCCGAGCCACTCCTGCTGCGCGCGGTAGGACGGCGCAGAGAGATATGCGGCGAGCGAGAAGCGCGCGATGCGGCGCACGGCCTCGGCGTCGGTGGTGGGGCACACGAAGATGCGCGCAGCGATCTGCTTGTGCGCGCCGAACTGGCGCACGAGCGGCGCGCAGCGCGCGGCTTCTTCGGGCGTGACGAAGTTCAGGATCGCGCCGTCGCCCTCGCGACCCGCGAGCGTGAGCATCTGCGGGCGCAGCGCCGCCACCAGCACGGGCGGCACGTGCGCGAGCTTGCGGCGCAGCGCAAAGCCGCGCACCGCGAACGTGTCGTACTCGCCGTCGCTCTTCTCGCCCGCGAGCGCGCGCTTCAGGAAGCGCAGCGTGTCGCGCGTCTGGTGATACGGGCGCTCGAATTTCTGCGCGTTCTGCATCGCCACGATCCAAGGCGACGAGCTGCCGATTCCCATCACGAAGCGGCCCGGCGCCGCCTCCGCCAGCGCCGCCGCGCTCATCGCCATCAGGGCGGGACCCCGCGTTTGCACCGGGAAGCACGCGCAGCCGAGCCGCAACGAAGGTGCCCACTGCGAGGCGAGCGCGAGCGGCGTGAAGCCGTCCACGTCCTGCGCCTCGCTCGACCACGCGTCCGTGTAGCCAAGATCCGCCAGCTCGCGGACGAAGTCCGCCTGCTGCGAAAGCGGAAGCCCCTCGAGCGGAATCGTCATCGCGAGTCTGCGCATGCCACGCACGTTCGCCCCTCATCCGCAGCAAGTCCGCACGAATCACCAGACCCACGCCGCGCGAAAGACGAATCAGCGAACAAGTGGCGTGATCAGCACCACGTTCGGGTGAGAGAAAAACGCGCGGGAGGCGCGCCTCAACGGCGCGCCGGTCCGCGCCCTGCTCTCAAGAACGAGTGCGTCCAATCCGAGCAAGAGCAGCCGCGGCGGGGGCGGGGCCTGCGGAGGCCGAATCAAGCGCAGCTCGGCCGCGCTCACCGCGCCGCGCTGAGGCGAGAGGCAACGCGTTCTGCTCCCGATCAGCGATACGCCACCCGCAAGCGGCCGCCAGCGAGCCATCGGCCGCAGCAGGCCCCGCCCCCGCTGCGGCTGCGGAGCCCGCACACCACCCCTCCCTAACAGCAGCACGCGCCAGCTCGCTGTCATACCGTCGCGCGACATGTCGAAACCGCGCCGCCAAGAGCAAGAGTCCGCCCAACGCGAGATCACCGAAGTCGCCCCGAACGTGCTGCGTATGCAGCTGCCGATCCGCATGCCCGGCCTCGGCCACGTGAACATGTACGCGCTGCTCGACGAGCGCGGCTGCGCGGTGGTCGATCCCGGTGTGCCCGGCCCTGATAACTGGCGCGCGCTGAAGGACCGCCTCAAGCAGGCCGGCCTCGAGCCGCGCCACATCCACACCGTGGTGGTGACGCACTCGCACCCCGACCACTTCGGCGGCGCGACGCGCATCGCGCGCGAGTCGAACGCGCAGATCGTCGCGCACGACGCGTTCCGCTTCGGCGTGCTCGAGAGCGAAGAAGAGGACACGGACGTCTCGGTCGAGGACCTCGCTGCGCACGGCGAGAACGACGAGGCGCACCGCCAGCTCGTGCAGGGCTGGAGCCACGGCACGACGCCGTGGGGCGGACGCCGGCCGCGCCCGCCGTGGCTGATGCGCATCAAGTGGCGCCTGTTCCACGCGGTCGGCCGCTCGTTCATCCCGCAGATCTCGAAGCCGGTGAAGGCCGGCGACGTGCTGCGCCTCGCGAAGCGCGAGTTCTTCGTCACGCACACGCCGGGCCACACCGAGGATCACATCTGCCTGCACGATCCGGAGACGGGCACGTTCCTCTCGGGCGATCACGTGCTGCCGTCGATCACGCCGCACATCTCCGGCCTCACGCTCTCGCAGGACCCACTCGACCGCTTCTTCGATTCACTCGACCAGGTCGCCGCGATCGCAGACGTGAAGCTGGCGCTGCCTGCACACGGCCATCCGTTCGACGATCTCGCGGGCCGCTGCCTCGCGATCAAGCAGCATCACTTCGAGCGCCTCGAAGCCGTGAAGCAGATCGGTCGCGACCTCGGGCCGTCCACCGTGAACGCGTACATGAAGCGGCTGTTCAAGGAGCGCAGTTGGGGCGAGATGGCGGAGAGCGAGACGTTCGCGCACCTCGAACATCTCTGGCACCGCAAGGAAGCCGCGCGGCGGCGGGACTCGGACGGCTTCCTGATCTACGAAACCGGCTGAGTCTCGCGCGATGCTCACGAAGCTCGACGACTACCCCGTTCACCAAACGCCCGAGCCGCTCGCGCACCGCGCGGCGAGCGACGTGAACGCTTACGACCGTTACTGGTTCAACGGCGTCGATGCGGGCGGCGAGTTCTACTTCGGCGCGGCGCTCGGCCTGTATCCGCACCATCACGTGATGGACGCGCACTTCTCGTTCCTCGGCCCGGACGGCGTGCAGCACTCGCTGCATGCGTCGCGCCTCGCGCCGAAGGAGCCGACACATACGAGTGTCGGGCCGATCTCGCTCACCGTGCTCGAGCCGATGCGACGCCTGCGCTTCGCGGCCGCCGAGAACGAGCACGGCATCGCGTGCGATCTCGAGTTCGTGTCGCGCGCGCCGGCGCTCGAAGAGCCGCGCGCGCGCATGAAGGCGTTCGACTCGACGCGCAATCTCGTCGACATGACGCGCTTCACGCAGTTCGGGACCTGGCAAGGCTGGGTGCGCGCGGCAGGCGCGACGACACGCATCGATCCCGCGACGACCTACGCCACGCGCGACCGCAGCTGGGGCGTGCGCAGCGTGGGCGCGAACGCGCCGGCGCGCCCGACGGCGCCGCCCGCGTTCGGCTGGCTGTGGGCGCCCGTGCACTTCGGCGATGAGTGCGCGCTGGTCGGCTACTTCCAGAACCCGGACGGAACGCGCTGGGGCTCCTCCGCGATGCGCGTCGCGACGAACGCCTCGCCCGCGCTCTACGCCGACGCGCACGAGCCGGGGCTCACGCACTTCGCGCCCACCGGCGACACGCTCGAGTTCGTGCCGCGGACGCGCTGGGTGAAGCGCGGCGTGTTCACGGGCAAGACGGTCAGCGGAGAAAGCCTGGCGCTCGAAGTCGAAACGATGCGTCGCTTCAACATGAACGGCCTCGGCTACGCGCATCCGAAGTGGGGCCACGGAATCTGGCAGGGCGAGCTGAAGGTCGAGGCCGAGGTGTGGAAGGAGATCGACCTCGCGCCGGGCAACCCCTTCCACAACCACATCCACAACCTCGTGACCGCGAAGCTCGGCGAGAAGCGCGGCGTCGGTGTGCTCGAGCAGATCCTGTTCGGCCCGCTCTCGCGTTACGGCTTCGAGGGCTTCCTCGACGGCTCTCCCGCGTGACTTCGTTCGCCTCCGATGACACGGGCTGCCTGCGCGCTTCGCTTGCGGCCCGCCAAGTCCAGTGAGCATTGCGACGACACCGTTCCGCGTGCTCCCGCAGGTCACGCCCGAGAACGAGCACTACTGGCGCGGCGGCGCGCGCGGCGAGCTGTGCTTCCTGCGCTGCATCGCGTGCGCGCAGCTCGTGCATCCGCCCGCGCCGAGCTGCCCCGAGTGCCTCTCGCGCGAGCTCGCGCCGCACGCGGTCTCCGGCCGCGCGCGGCTCGCGACGTACACGGTGAACCATCACCCGTGGGTGCCCGGCTTCCCTCCGCCCTACGTGATCGCGATCGTCGAGATCGAGGAGCAGCCGAGCCTGCGCGTCACGACGAATCTCGTGAACTGCGCGGAGAGCGAGATCGCGATCGGCATGCCGTTGCGCGTCGTGTTCGAGGAGCGCGACGGCGGCGTGTTCATCCCGCTCTTTGAGCGTGATTCCGCGCCCCGCGCGGCGGCGCCCGGTGCGACTGCGCCGGCGAAGAGAGCGCGCTCGCGCCCTGCCCCGAGCGCCCGCGGTGAACGCGACGTCGCGATCACCGGCATCGGCCAGAGCGACGTGGGCCGGCGACTGAACCGCGATCCGCTCGGCCTGACCGTGGACGCATGCATCGCCGCGATCGCCGACGCGGGCCTCACGCGCGCCGACATCGACGGCCTCGCCACGTATCCCGGCATGATGGGCGGCGCGGGTTTTGCGGGCTTCAGCGGCGCCGGCGTCACCGAGGTGCAGGAAGCGCTGCGCCTCGAGCTCGACTGGTATCACGGCGGCAGCGAGACCTCCGGGCAGCTCGGCAGCGTGATCACCGCCTGCGCCGCCGTCGCCGCGGGCTACGCGAACCACGTGCTGTGCTTCCGCACGGTGTGGGAGAGCACGGCGCAGGGCGGTGGCCCGCGCCAAGGCGTCGGCGGCAGCGGCGTCAGCCATCGCGCGGGCGGGTTCATGCAGTGGGTGCTGCCGTACGGCGCGGCCTCCGCAGCGAACTGGATCGCGCTGTTCGCGCGCCGCCACATGCACGAGTTCGGCACCACGCGCGAGCAGCTCGCGCAGATCGCGCTCAACGCGCGCAAGAACGCGGCGCTGAACCCGAAGGCGATCTACCGCGAGCCGCTCACGCTGGGCGACTACCTCGGCGCGCGGCTGATCTCGACGCCGTTCTGCCTCTACGACTGCGACGTGCCGGTCGACGGCTCGACCGCGTTCGTGATCTCGCGCGCCGAGCGCGCGCGAGATCTCCGCAAGCCCCCGATCCACGTCGAAGCGATCGGCGCGGCGCTGCATGGGCGGCCCTCGTGGGACCAGTTCGACGAGCTCACCACGATGGCGCTGCGCGACGCGGGCCAGCAGCTCTGGACGCGCACGGACCTAACACCTCGCGACGTCGACATCGCGCAGCTCTACGACGGCTTCAGCTTCATCGCGCTCGCCTGGCTCGAAGCGCTCGGCTTCTGCGCGCGCGGCGAAGGCGGCGCGTTCATCGAAGGCGGCGCGCGCATCGCCCGCGACGGCGAGCTTCCGCTCAACACGAACGGAGGCCAGCTCTCGGGCGGGCGCCTGCACGGCTACGGCTTCCTGCACGAAGCCTGCGTGCAGCTCTGGGGCGAAGGCGGCGCGCGGCAGGTGCGCGATGCGAAGGTGGGTGTCGCCGCGGCGGGCGGCGGGCCGATCGGCGGCTGCCTCTTGATTCGACGGGACTAGAGAATTCGCGGCACCGTCCGCGCACACAGGGAGCACTCATGGAGATCGCAGGACGCAAGGCCATCGTGGTGGGCGGCGCATCGGGCATGGCGCGTGCGACCGCGGAGATGTTCGTCGCCAAGGGCGGCAAGGTCGCGATCGTGGATCGCCCGCAGTCGCAGGGCGCAGACGTCGCGAAGTTGTTAGGCGCGCCGTTCTTCCCGTGCGACGTGACGGACTTCGCGGGCACGGAGAAGGCGCTGCGCGACGCGCACGCGGCGCTCGGCGGCGTGCACTTCTGTCCCAATACGGCGGGCGGCGGCGTCGCGATGCGCACGCTCACGAAGGAAGGCCCACACTCGCTCGACGCGTTCCGCAAAGTGATCGACCTGAACCTGATCGCGAGCTTCAACGTGGCGCGCATCGCCGCGGAGCTGATGAGCAAGAACGAGCCCGACGAGAACGGCGAGCGCGGCGTGATCCTGATGACCGCCTCGATCGCCGCGTTCGAGGGACAGATCGGCCAAGTCGCCTACACCGCCGCGAAGGCCGGCATCGCGGGCATGACCTTTACCATGGCGCGCGACCTCGGTTCGATCGGCGTGCGCGTGATGACGATCGCGCCGAGCCTCTTCAGCACGGGGCTCACCAAGGGCATCCCCGACGCGATGGCCGACAACCTCGTGCGCGACGCCGCCTTTCCTAAGCGCATGGGCCGCCCCGAAGAGTTCGGCAAGATGGCGATCGCGATCTTCGAGAACCCGATGCTGAACGGCTCGACCATCCGCGTCGACGCGGGGCAGCGCTTCGCGCCAAAGTAGTCGGACGCGCACTGGGGACGTACGTGCACATTCGCGCGCACTTGAGACGTACGTGCGCAACTTTGGAGACCGAACGATGAGCGAGCAGGCAGCGAACGAAGTTCCGAGGGGCATCGACGCCGCGCGCGTGAGCGAGTGGTACGCGGCGAACGTCGCGGGCGCGAAGCTCCCGCTCGCGTTCTCGATCATCGCGAGCGGGCACTCGAACCTCACGTATCGCGTGACCGACGCCGCGGGCAATCGCACCGTGCTGCGCCGCCCGCCGCTCGGCGCCGTGCTCGCGACCGCGCACGACATGGCGCGCGAGCACAAGATTCTGTTCGCGCTCGCGCAGACCGACGTGCCGGTCGCCCCCGTGCTCGGGCTCTGCAAGGACGAGACGGTGAACGGCGCACCGTTCTACGTGATGAAGTTCGTGGACGGCGTCGTGCTCGACACGGCCGCCGTCGTGACGGAACACGTGCCGGTCGCGGAGCGCATGCCGCTCGGCTGGGACGTGGTCGAGGTGCTCACGAAGCTGCACCGCGTCGACATCGACGAGGTTGGACTCGGCGACCTCGGCAAGCGCGAGCAATACCTCGATCGCCAGATCCACCGCTGGCGCACGCAGTGGGAGAAGTCGAAGACGCGCGAGCTGCCGGCGATGGAGGAAGTGGGCGACGCGCTCGAGAAGCTGAAGCCGGCGCAGGTGCGCACGGGCATCGTCCACGGCGACTACCGCATCGGGAACATGCTCTCGAAGAGCGGCCGCATTCAGGCCGTGCTCGACTGGGAGTTGTGCGCGCTCGGCGATCCGCTCGCCGACGTGGGCTTCCTGATGAACAACTGGGCGGAGCCCGGCGAAGAGAACTCCCCCACCGCACGCGGCGCCGCGCAGTCGCCCACCGTCACGGGCGGCTTCCCCACGCGCGCGCAGTTGTTGCGTCGCTACGAGGAACTGACCGGCGCGAGCACCGCGGGCGTCGACTACTTCCGCGCGTTCCAGTACTGGCGCCTCGCCGCGATCGTCGAGGGCGTGATGGCGCGATACATCAAGAACGTGATGGGCAAGCAGGCGGACGTCGGCGCGTTCAAGGCGCAGATCGACGGGCTCGCGGCGTCGGCACAGGCGGCGGTGCGCAGGCTCGGCGCCTGATGGCGGCGAAGAAGCGCGCCGCAAAGAAAAAGCCAGCGCGCGCAAAACCGAAGCGCGCGGCGAAGCAGCCCTCGCTCGCAGCCCGTAACAAGGCGCTCGCGCGCCGCTTCGTCGACGCGATCTCGCGCGCCGACGTCGACGCGATCGTCAGCGCCTACGCGGAAGACGGCACGTGCTGGACGTCGGGCACGATGCCGATCTCGGGCACCTTCACGCGCGACCAGGTCGCCGCGGCGTCGCGCGGCGTGCTCACCGTGTTCCCCGAAGGACTGCGCTTCACGATCCACGCGCTCACGGCAGAAGGCGATCGCGTCGCGATCGAGGCCGAGAGCTACGGGAAGCACGTATCGGGGAAGATCTACAATAACAAGTACCACTTCGTGCTGCGCGCCCGAGCCGGCAAGATCGTCGAGTGGCGCGAGTACATGGACACGATGCACGCGAACGACGTGCTGTGCGGGGGCGGCGGCGCGTAACTCTAGGAGGTGAGCGTCATGATCCAGCGCTCTATCCGATTCCTCGCAGTCTTAGCTGCGCTGGTCTCTCCGCTCGCCACATCAGCCCAGGTAATCCTGGACTCTGGTGTTCCCCTGTCCGGGCTCTCGAAGCTCGAATTCGCCGTCCTCGGAGCGCCGTGCGGGGAGGAATGCGAGACGATCAAGAAGAGGGGAATGAGGTTACTCGCCGCACAGGGTATCGAGGTGATTCCCCAAAACTCCGACAGGTCGTCGGCTTCCCCCAAGCTGTTCGTCGTGCTCTTCCCCGAAACTGTGCAGCTCCTCTTGGGGGAGAGAGTCACGTTCGAGAACGGCCATGTTGGGTTCGCGTTCGTGTGGCAACGCCATGACATGCGAAACGACGCGGCGTCAACCGCACAAGCATTGCTGGCCGACTTCGTGGCGTCGTGGTCTGAGGCGAATAGGTGAATCGCGCTGACTCGGTTCGCGCGCGTCAATACGGCGTCGGGGCCTCATCGAGCGCTCGCAGCCGCTCGCGGTGCGGCGTGAGATCGAAGCGCGAGATCAGCACGAACGCGAGCGCGAGCAGCGCCGCCATCGCGTAGAACTGGCCCACGACGCCGAGCTGCGGGGCCACCAGCGCGAACGCGACCGCGCCCAGCGAGCGCGCGAGGTTCGAGAGCGACATGTAGATCGCGAACTGGGAGGCGGCGACGGGCGGCCAGCACACCGCCATCGAGCACGAGATGAAGCTCACGAACACCATCTGCCCGAAAATGCTCGCGATCACGTACAGCGCGATGACGTAGGCCTGACTGCCCCAGAGCGGCTGTGTCGTCGCGAAAACGAGTACGACGGCGAGGTTGAGCGCGATGCCGAGCATGAAGAAGCGCTTCGCGCCGTAGCGATCGATCCCCGGACCGATCGCGAGACCGAGCGCCGCGATCGCGATGCCGAAGCCCCCTTGCATGCTCGCGTAGCCCTCGGCGCTGAAGCCGAGCGTCTGGGTGGCGACCACCGGCAGCACCGAGATGGCGATGCCGTCGCGCAAGCGCACGAAGCACTCGGTGAGCAGCACGACGAGGCCCATCGGCAGTAACAACACGCGGCCGAGGCCGCGGAAGATGCCGGCGAAGGAAGCCGGCGCGCGGATCGCTGCGGGCGACGCCTCACCCGCCGACCAAGGCAGCGCGCGTTCGCCGGGCCGCTCGCGCGTGAGCAGCACGAGCGCGAGCACCAGCGCGACCGCGCCCGCGGCAGTGAGCGCGGCTGCGCCGAGCCCGAAGCGCGCCAGCAGCAGCCCCGAGAGGATGGAGAACGAGGAGAAGCCCGCGGCCTGCCCAAACGCCATGAACGCGTTCGCGCGCCCGCGCTCCTCCTCGGGCAGGAGGTCGATCGCCATGCCGTCGGTGGCGACATCCTGCAGCGCGCTGCACGTGGTGACGAGCACCCCGAGCGCGATCACGAGGGGAAGCTGCGCGAGCGGGTCGGCGACGAGCGCGAGTCCTGCGAACGCGAGCGTGAGCCCCGCCTGCGCGCCGAGCACCCACGGCCGGCGCCGCCCCATCGCGGGAAACGAGAAGCGGTCCATCAGCGGACCGCTGATCAGCTTCAGCCCCCAAGGCAGCCCGATGATTCCCTGATAACTCGCGATCTCCGCGACGCCGAGCCCGCGCTGCGCCAGCCACGCCGGCAGCGCGATCGTGAGCAGCCCGATCGGCACACCCTGCGCGAAGTAGAGCGCCGTGAAGGCGGCGAAGCGCAGCGGGCGCGAGGAGGCGAGCACGAGCGGGCGCATCGGCGGCATCGTGGCACGGCGACCTCTCGCGTGCGCGAGCAATGCGTCCGAGGTTTCTCTTCCCTCGCCGCACGCGCTCGCGCAAGATGTTGAGAGGAGGCCCTCCGCATGACCGCCTTCGACTACGGCGCATCGCCGGACCCGATTCGCGCCGATCTCGCCGACGCCCACCGCAAGGCGTGGGCGCACATCGCGCGGCCCGGCGCGTGGCTCGCGGGCGCGGAGCGCGTCGCGGTCGTTGAGGAGACGCGGCGCGCGCGTTCGTGTGCGCTGTGCGCGCGGCGCAAGGCGGCACTCTCGCCGTACGCCGATGCCGAGCAGCACGCGGCCCGCGCCCCACTCGAGGCGGCGCTGGTCGATGCGATCCATCGCGTGACGACCGACGCGTCTCGGCTCACGAAGAAGTGGTTTGACGGGCTCGCGGCGCAGGGCGTGACGAACGAGCGCTACGTCGAGGCGCTCGGCGTGGCGGTGCTCGCGATTAGCGTCGACGCGTTCCAGCTCGCGATGGGCTTTGCGCTCGAGCCGCTGCCCGCGCCCGAGCGCGGAGACCCGACGCGCGCGCGGCCAGCGGGCCTAACCAGCGGCGAAGCCTGGGTGCCGATGATCGACCCTGCGCAGGCCGGCTCCGCCGAGAGCGACCTCTTCTTCAAGAGAGGCCCGCTGCGCGCGGCCTACGTGATGCGCGCGCTCACGCTCGCGCCGAACGAGGTGCGCGCGTGGATGGAGCTCTCCGCAGCGCAGTACCTCTCGCCCGCGCGCATGACGCGCCTCGACACCGGGCGCGCGATCGATCGCGCGCAAATGGAGCTCGTCGCCGGCCGCGTCTCGGCGCTCAACCACTGCTTCTATTGAACAACCTCGCACGCGCTGATGCTCCGGGCGAGCGTCGAGGCGAATCGAGGTGAAGTCGACCTGCGTGCGATCAGCGAGGGCGCGAAGGACGACTCGGTCGGCGTCGCGCAGGCTGCCGAGCTGACGGCGTTCGCCGAGGCCGCGCTGCGCGGCGACGCCGCTGCGCTCGCGAGCGCGCGCGATGCCCTGCGCGCGAAGGCGGGCAGCGCGCTGGTGGTCGACGCGGCGGGCGTGATCGGGAACTTCGAGCGCATGACGCGCATTGCCGACGGCACGGGTATCCCGCTCGACCCCGCACCGATGCTCGCATCGAGCGACTTCCGCGCCGCGCTCGGCCTCGACGCCTACGCCAGCGCCGCGAACACCGCGCCCGCGCCGTGGTGGCGCCGCGCGATGACACCGCTGCTCGCTCCGGCGGCGAAGAGAGTGATGGCGGGGTTCATGCGGAGGTGAATCACTCCCGATGATTCACCACGCTCCCCGCGCGGAACTGCTGCAGGAACTCGTGCGGGAAGCCGAGCTCGATCTTGCTGGCGTCGTCGAGCCGCTGCTTCACTTCGGGTGATAGGGAGAACTCGAGGCAGCCGAGGTTGTCGTCGAGCTGCGCGCGCGTGCGGGCGCCGACGAGGGGCACGATCACGCCCTGCCCTTGGCGCACCCAGTTGAGCGCTACCTGCGCCGGCGTGCGGCCCAGCTCCTGCGCGACCTTGATCACTTCGCCCGCGATGCCGAGCGCGCGCTCGCTGACGAAGCCGCGCAGCTTCGCGCGGCCCGCTTCGGCGGGGTTGTTGTTGTACTTGCCGGCGAGCACGCCGGAGCCGAGCACGTCCCAGGGCGTGATCGTCAGGTCCATCGCTTTCGCCATTGGGAGCAGCTCGCGCTCGACGGCGCGGTCGAGCAGCGAGTAGCGGATCTGCAGGCCCACGAACGCGCTCCAGCCGCGCAGCTCCGCGAGGGTGTTCGCGCGCGCCACCTCCCACGCGGGCGTGTCGGAGACGCCGACGTACAGCACCTTGCCCTGGCGCACGAGGTCGTCGAGCGCGCGCATCACTTCCTCGATCGGCGTGGTGAAGTCGCGCGCGTGCACCCAGTAGAGATCGATGTAGTCCGTGCGCAGGCGCGAAAGGCTCGCGTGCACCGAGTCCATCATGTTCTTGCGGTTGTTGCCCGCCGCGTTCACGTCGCGCGAGCGCGTCGCGCCCGTGTACTTCGTCGCGAGCACGATGCGCTCGCGGTCGCCCGCGAGGAACTCGCCGAGGAACGTCTCGCTCGTGCCGCCGCTGTAGATGTTCGCGGTGTCGATGAAATTGCCGCCGGCCTCGCGGAAGCCGTCGTAGACGCTGCGGCTCTCGGCCTTGTCCGCGCCCCAGCCTTGAGTGCCGAACGTCATCGCCCCGAGCGCGAGCTCCGACACGCGCAGGCCGCTGTTGCCCATGAGTCGGTACTTCATCGGGAATCTCCTGAGTCGCGCTCTGCGCGCGGGTTGCGGATGCGGCCCTTCGCCAGCTCCAGCGCCTGCAGCAACTTGTTACGGATCTCGCGCGGATCGATCACGTCGTCGGTGCCGAGCGTCGACGCCATGCGCCACGCGCCGGCCTTCTGCTCCGCTTCGACGCGCGCTTGCTCCTCGGCGCTCAGCTTCGCGCTCTGGCCGCCGGGGCCGGCGGGCATCGAGCTCATCGTGAGGTTCGGAAACGAGACCTGCAGCGTCTGATGGTCGAACGGGTTGTGCGCCATCGTGGTCGAGCCGAAGCCGAACGCTTTGCGGAACGTGACGTGGATCTTCGGCACGCGGAGGCGGCGCTCGGCGCGGAACATCTTGCCCGCCCACTTGAGGATGCCCTCGCGCTCCGCCTTCGTTCCCGCCATCACGCCGGGGTTGTCGGCGAGGAAGATCACCGGGACGTTGAAGCGGCCCGCCGTCTCGAGGAAGTCCATCGCCTTGATCGCGGCGGCGCTGTCGACGGAGCCGGAGCGTACCCACGGGTCGTTCGCGACGAGCGCGCAGGACTGCCCGCCGACGAACGCGAAGCCGACGATCAGAGACGCGCCGTAGGCCGGCTGCACCTCGAAGAAGCTGCCGCGGTCGACGACGCGCTCGATGACGCGGTGCATCTTGTACGGCTTGCGATCGCTCGGCGGAATCAGGTCGAGCATGTCGTCGACGAGGCGCGGCCCGGTGTCGGGCCCTTCGCGGTGCGGCGCGGCGCCATGACAATTCGACGGCAGATACGAGAGATATCTGCGCGCGAGCGCGACGGCCTCCGCGTCGTTCTTCGCCACGTTGTGCACGGTGCCGGCGATCTCGGCGCAAACTTTCGGGCCGCCGAGCTGCTCCTTCGTCACGTCCTCGCCGAGCGCGGCCTTCACGAGCGGCGGCCCGCCGGTGAACATCGCGCCGGCCTCACTCATGATCGTGAAGTCGCTGAGCGGCGACGTGAGCGCCCCGTGCCCCGCGCTCGCGCCGAGCACGAGGCACACCATCGGCACGCGCCCTGACAAGTCCGCGAGCGCGAGCAGATCGTTCGGCGCGCGGCCGTGTCCCCCGGTGTCGGTGAGGCGATGGCCGGCGCCGTCGAGCATGAACACGAGCGGCACGCGCTCTTGGTGCGCGAGGTCGACGGCGCGGTAGCGCTTCGCTGCGGAGCCGGGACCGATCGAGCCGCCCAGCACGGTGAAGTCTTCGGCGGCGCCGACGACGCTGCGGCCATCGACCTTGCCGAAGCCGGCGACGAGCGCGTCCGCGGGCGCCCCGGTGCCGCCGGTGAGCCCGCCGAACTCGACGAAGGTGCCCGCGTCGAAGAGCGCGGCGAGGCGCGCGCGCGCGTCGAGCTTCCCGCGCGCGGTCATCAGGCGCGCGACGCGCTCGTCGCCGCCCATGCCGCGCGAGATCGCGCGGCGGCGCTCCAGCTCGTCGAGGATCGGCTGCCAGTCGTCGCGATTGCTCATAGGCGCGCGACGGTAAGCCGGGGGGCGGGCGGGTGGAAGCACTGCTCCTACGCGCTCTCCGCCGTCGCCTCCACCAGCGTGCTCAGCACGACGCGCGCTTTCTCGCCGCGCGCGTGGTGGGTGCGCTCGATCTCCGCGCCGGCTTTGAGCATGCGCTCGAGCGCCCTCCGCGCGGCGAGCGTGGCTTCGGAGAATCGCAAGATCAGCCCGCGCGGGCCTTCATCGCGGGCGACTTCGGCGTCGAGCAGAACCGGCGGCTCGCCGCCGGGCGGTCGCAGCGCGAGCCGCAGCCTCGAGCCGACGCGGACGCGCGGGTGCGGCTCGACGCGCATCCCGCGCAGCGAGAGATCGGTGCCGAACAGCACGTCGTTCGCGACGCCGCTCTTCTCATCGAGCGCGAGCACTTGCTGCGCGTAGCGCACGCGCGCACTGCGGCGCCGATCCTTCAGCGCGGCCGGCGCGCCGAGAGCGCCCGGCGTGCACGGCACCCGTGCGAGCGGGCCGGTCGCTGCGAGCACTCCGAGCAGAGCCGCCAGGCGCTTGCGTTTGCGCGCCGAGAGCGCCTCCCAGCGCACGCCGGCGACACAGTCCTCGCCCGCCGACTCGCTGCGCTCGATCGCTCCCACGAGTGTGAGCGCGCTTCCGCCGCTGTACTTGCTCGGCACGCGCACCACGATCCGCGCCGCCGGCGCGAGCGGCCGCGCGAGCTGCACGCGCGCACCCGTCGCGGACAGCTCGAGCACGAAGGCGCGCACGGGGCGGATGCCGTGCCACACGCGCGCGGGCGCGCCGAACGCGCGGCGCGGGTGCTTGCGACGCTCGCGCTGGCGATACAGCAGCGAGGCGAGCAGCAGGCGCTGCGTCTCCGGGTGTGCGCTGCGGCGCAGCACCCACTCGTAGCCCTGACGTCGAAGCTGCGTGTGAAGGGTTTGCGCATCGGAGTCGCTCACCGCGAGGCCGATCGCGCCGCGCGCGAGCACGGCCTCGTCGAGGGGCACCGCGAGGGCGACGCGCGCGGACACGATCACGAGTCGCGGCGCTTCGGCCCACGCGATCGGCTCCACCTGCGAGCCCCAGCGCAGCCGCAGCACGCTCGCGCCGAGAGACTGCGCGAGCTGCGCGATGCCGCCGAGGTCGCCTTCGTCGATCAGCGCGACATCGGCGCGCACCGCCTGCGGAGCGAGGTCAATCACCTCCTCGCGCGGGGAGGGTTCAGCGAGCGCGATCTCGCCGTGCGTGAACGGCTCCGCGGCTTCTGTGCCTTCACTCGGAGTCGGCGGCGGCGCATCGGGCTCCGGAGTCGCCTCCGCTGCCTCGCTCGACGGAATGGAGCTGGGCGATTCGGCGTTCGCCTCGCTGCATCCCGGATCCTCGGTCACGAACTCGATGCGGTCGGACCAGTCCGCGCTCAGAAACGCCGGCGGCTCGATCCATTCGAGCCCGACGCCCGCGCGAGACGAGGCGACCCGTTTGCGCGCCACGCGCGCCCGCGCCAGCTGCGGCGCAAACGTCACGTCGGCGAACCGAATCGCGACCTCCTCGCCGACCGGAATGCGCGAATTGAGCTGCACGAAGGCGCCGGACGCGGAGGCATCGACCAGGATCCCGCGCACGGTCCGATCGCCGTGAACGACTTCGCAGGGAAGCCGCTGCCGTTCGCGAGGTGCGCTGCGCCGTTCCATCCCCCGTCGAATCGACCTCTCCAGCGGCGCGCTTGATCGCTTGCCCCGTGTGGCGTCCGCTGCGATAAACGCCGTCGCTCGGGGAGGGCGTGGTGCGACAGACCGTTCGTTTCGCCGCGTGCGCGCTCGTGCTCGTCGCGTTGCTCGCCCCGGCACACGCCGAGAGCGCGCGCGATCCGAGCGTGCTTACGCCTGAAGAGATCGAGGCCGAGCTGCAGCGCGAGACGGAGCGCGAGCATCAGCTGTTCGGCCTCGCGCGCGCGCGGGTGTCCTATCCGCAGCTCGCGTCGGTCGGCCTGGGCATGCTGATCGGCAAGCGTTCGCGCGCCTACGACTGCACGATTCAGTGCGAGGTCGACGGCTGGCTCGCGAGCGCCGAGGCGGGCGCGGGCGGGGCCGTGTTCAGCCTCGGGCCCGCGTACCTGATCGGCGAGCTTGGGGACAACAAGTACTTCCTCTCGCGCCGCTACATGGGCTATTCCGTGCGCGGCTCGGTAATGCGCACCTGGGGTGAGACCCCGCGGCGCGCGGATCGCGAGTGGCTGGCGGGGGTCGAGGGCCAGTTCACCGTGGTGAGCCTGAATCTCACCCTCGGCTTCTACCGTCGCATCACGGATCACCGGGAAGGATCGCCTTGGCTCGTGTCGGGGGGCATCGGATGGGGCTTCTGACGCGCGCACTCTGCGCGGCGCTCGCGCTGTCCGTCGCGTCCTCGGCCGGCGCGCTCGAGACGGATCAGTACTACGCGTGGCGCCGCCCGATGGCGGACTCGGGCGACGCGCTCAACGCGAAGATCAACTTCGAGATCCGCACGGCGCTCGCGGAGATCAACGCCAAGGACCACGGGCGCGGCGCGAGCTGCCGCGACGTCGTCGACGCGATTCACGACCGCTACGCGCTCTTCATCTTCCAGACGATCGAGCTGTGGGCGCAGCTAACGGCGGTGCTGTCGCGAGTTCCCGCGACGAAGGAAGAAGAGTTCGACTACCGGAAGAACTGGATCTACGGCGGCCTGCCTTGGTACGACCTCGGTCTGACCGTGCCACCGAGCCCGACGCTCGAGGTCGACGGCATCCGCTTCGGCACGGACAAGATCTCCCACTTCTTCAGCGAGGGGCACTACTACCTCGAGTGGTACGAAGGCGCGCGCGAGCGCGGGCTCTCGCACGACGACGCGCTCCGGTTCGCGATCGACCGCGGCATCACGATCGAGACGACGGTGCTCGGCGGCGTGATCTCGGGCGTGATCTCGCCCGGCGACCTCGAGGCGAACTACGTGGGAGTGCACTGGTACATCGACCTGTGCGAGGGCACGCCGCCGCTCCTGCAGCGCACCGATGCGGGCTGGACGATGCCGGTGCCCTTCGACCTGCGGCCCTTTCTCTCGCCCGAGTGGGACGAGTCGTACTCCCCGAACGTGGTCCTCGACGGGCGCTGGGTGAACGTGAAGCCGGCGATCGTGCGCCACTGCGCGGACCTCGAAGATCCGGTCGTGCAGGCCCGCCGCGCCGCCTACGCCGCGCGCGACACGGAGACCTATACGGAGAAGGTGCTCGCCGAGATGGTTCAGGCGGGGCGGCTGAAGAATCCGCAGGACTACGGCGTCGAGCGTTTGTGCAACGTCGCCGCAGCTCCCCCCGAGACCGCCAGCAACGCCCCGGCAACTCCCGGCGCAGGTCGCTGACGCGCCGGACTAAAGAAACTAGTGGCGCCTGGCCGATGACGAGGCCAAGCTCCGCCCCGCTCAACCGCCCGGGGAGGCCTATGAAACGCGTCCTTGCGATCGCAGCGATGCTCGCCCTCGCGGGCTGCTCGCATTGGTCGCACGGCACGAAGGATCGCCAGGACTGGTACGGCGACTTCCACGAGTGCTCCGAGGGCGCGAGCCAGATCGCCGACTACGCGAACGGCTACGTGCGCGGCGGCGTCGGGATCGAGTTCCGCGTCTACCCGAAGGTGCGCCCCACCCTGTTCCGGCCCTTCGGCAAGCGCATCCGCGAGAACTGCATGGTCGAGCGCGGCTGGACGCGGCGCGAGGCGGACGACGCGAAGTAGCTCGGATGGTTCTGGCTCAGGGCTTCGTCGTCCGTTCCTGCTGAGTGTTTTTCGCTTCAGCAGGTGTGCGCGCCGTCCGAAATGGGCTCCAACCTAAAACCCAGCGCCAACCGCCCGGCGGCAACCGGCGCCCACGGAGCCCCCCAATGAAGAAGCTCGCGCTGTCCTTTGCGTTCTGCCTCGTCGCCCTTCCGTGCCTCGCGTCGAGCGACGCACCGATGCAGAAGGCGGTCCGGACATCGGACCTGAACCTCGAGAGCCAAGCTGGCGTGGACGCCCTCTATCGCCGGCTCGAGAGCGCCGCGCGCTCGGTGTGCAGCCCCGCCGAGGGTCGCTCGCTCGCGGAGAAGGCGCAGTGGAAGCAGTGCATGAGCCAGACCATGGACAGCACCGTCGCGTCGGTCGATCACGACGGACTCTCGCGCCTCCACGCGTCGAAGGCCGGCGCCCCGACGAGCGTCGCGCGCCACTAAAGGCGCGAACGCAGGGCCGCGCGAAACCGCTCAGGAGCGTCCCGCAGCTCACCGCTGCGGGCGCTCCCGAGCCGACGCGCACGGTTCGCGTGGGCGGTGGGCGAGCGCGTACGGCGCCCGTCAGTCCCGCGGCCGCGCGCGCCAGGCTTATTCGGCCACGCGCACGATCTTCAGCGTGTTCGTGCCGCCGGGCTGGCCCATCGGCTCGCCCACGGTGAGCACGATCAGGTCGCCGCGCTTCACCGCGCCCTGCTCGAGCAGGATGCGCTCCGCAGCGCGCAGCGCGCCCTCGCGATCGTTCGTGCGCCCCATGTAGACGGGGTGCACGTTGCGGTAGAGCGAGAGCCGCCGCTGCGTCGCCTCGCTCGGGGTGAGCGCGTAGATCGGGATGTCGACGTCGTGGCGGCTCATCCACAGCGTGGTCGTGCCCGACTCGGTGAGCGTGCAGATCGCGGCGCAGCGCAGGTGGTACGCGATGAAGAGCGCGCCGTAGGCGATCGACTGGTTCACGCGTGAGAAGGTCTGGTTGAGGAACTGAAGGTCGAGCTCGACCTGCTCCGAGCGGTCCGCCTCTGCGACGACCGCAGCCGTCGCCTCCACCGTCTCCACCGGGTACCGCCCCACCGCCGTCTCGGCGGAGAGCATCACGGCGTCGGTTCCGTCGAGCACCGCGTTCGCGACGTCGCTCACCTCGGCGCGCGTCGGCACCGAGTTCTGAATCATCGACTCCATCATCTGCGTCGCGGTGATGACGAGCTTGTTCGCCTTGCGCGCCGCCGAAATGATGCGCTTCTGCAGCGCCGGCACGCGCGCATTGCCGACCTCCACCGCGAGATCGCCGCGCGCCACCATCACGCCGTCGGCCGCAGCGAGAATCTGATCCAGAGCCGGAATCGCCTCTGCGCGCTCGATCTTGGCGATGATCAGCGGCTCCGCGCCGTGCGCCGCGCCCGCGCGCGCGGCGAGCTTGCGCGCGCGCTCGACGTCGGCCCGACTCTTCACGAACGAGACGGCGATGAAGTCCGCGCCGCACGCCATCGCGATCTCGATGTCGCGCGCGTCCTTCTCCGTGAGCGCGTTCGCGGAGAGCCCACCGCCCTGCTTGTTGATGCCCTTCTTGTCCGCGAGCTCGCCGCCGGTGCGCACCACGGTGTGGATCTCGGGGCCGGTCACGCGCTCGACGTCGAGCACGATCATCCCGTCGTTGAGCAGCAGGGTGTCGCCCGCCTTTACGTCGCGCGGCAGGTCCTGAAAGTCGATGCCCACGCGCCGCGCGTCGCCGAGCGTGCAGGTCGCGTCGAGGATGAAGTGCGCGCCCGCCTCGAGCTGCACCACGCCGCCCGCGAAACGGCCGACGCGAATCTTCGGGCCTTGCAGGTCGACGAGAATCCCGACCTCGCGCCGCGCTCGCTTCGCCGCCTCGCGCACCACCTTCGCGCGCGCCAGCCGGTCCGCCTCGTCGCCGCCGTGCGAAAAGTTGAAGCGCACGACGTCGACGCCCGCTTCGATCATGCGCTGCATCACGGCGAGATCGCTCGATGCGGGCCCCTGAGTCGCGACGATCTTCGTGCTACGCGGCAAGCGCTGTCCCCCTGCGCAGGAGTTAGCGACTCATCGCCGCAGCGCTGCCGCAACTTCAGGGAAGCGCGCTACCTCCGCGGCGGAGGAAGCCTCCATGCGCACGCTCGTCCTCGGCGGGAACCGTTACATCGGTCTGCATCTCGTGTTCGAGCTTGCACGGCGCGGGCACGAAGTGACGCTGATGAACTCGCACGAAGCGCCGATGCCGCCCGGTGCGAAGCGCCTCCACGGCGACCGCCAGCAGCCCGGCGTGCTCGAAGCCGTGCTCGGCCCGCACCGCGATGCGTTCGACGCGGTGTTCGACAACACGTCGTACACGCCGAAGGACGTGCGTCCGCTGGTCGAGCTGTTTCGGGGGCGCGTAGCGCACTACGTCTTCACGAGCTCGACCGCGGTGTATCGGCGCAGCTACGTGCAGCCGATCCTCGAGCACTTCCGCCGCCACGACCCGAACGACGCCGACCCGCGCAAGGCGTACGGGGTGGGCAAGGTGCAGTGCGAGGACTTGCTCGACGCGGAGCACGCGGCGACGGCGTTCCAGCATACGACGCTGCGCGTGGGCCACACGCTCGGGCCGATGTCGCCGCTCGCGTCGCGCGACCCGGTGTTCTTCGCGCGCCTCGAGCAGCAGCGCCCGATTCCGATTCCCGGCGAAGGCCACGCGCTCGTGCAGCTGATCCACGTGCAGGACGTCGCCGCGTGCATGGCGAGCGTGATCGAGACGAAGCGCTCGGTCGGGCAGACCTACACCGTGACCGGCCGCGAATCCGCGAGCGTGAGCGGGATGATTCATCTCATGGCGCGCGCAGTCGGGGTGGAGCCGAACATCCTGCATGTGCCCATGGAGATCGCGCGCCGCGCGAATCCGCCGCTCGTGCACTGGGGCGAGGCGCTGATGGGCAGCGTCGCGTTCTCGATCGAGAAGGCTCAGCGCGAGCTCGGCTGGTCGCCGCAGTTCGGCCTCGAAGACGGCTACCGCGATTCCTACGAGTGGTTCGTGCGCGAGGGCCGCAGCCGCTACGCGTTCGACTTCGCGCGCGACGACGCGCTGATCGCGCAGCTCGGTGGCGGCTCGCTGCGCAGGTAGACGCGCTGCGATACCACGCGACTCCACTTCGAAGGAGTCGCGCATGGGCGTTCTCGCGAATCGCGTCGCACTGATTACGGGCGCCGGCGCAGGCATCGGCGAAGGCATCGCGCGCCGCTTCGCAGCCGAGGGCGCGGCGATCGTCGTCGCCGAGCGCGATGCCGCGTCCGGCGCGCGCTGCGCGGAGGCGCTGCGCCGCGACTTCGGCGCGCGCGCGGAGTTCGTCGCGATGGACGTGGGCGTGAAGGAGCAGGTGCTCGCCGCGGTCGAGCTCACACGCACGAAGTTCGGCGGCGCGGACGTGCTCGTGAACAACGCCTGGGGCGGCGGCCAGATCGGGCGCATCGAGAAAAAATCTGACGCGCTGATGGAGCACGGCTTCCGCACGGGCCTGATGGGCGCGTTTTGGGCAATGCAGGCGTGCTTCCCGCACATGCAGCGCCAGCGCTGGGGCCGCATCGTCACGATCTGCTCGCTGAACGGCGTGAACGCGCACATGGGCACCGCCGAGTACAACTTCTCGAAGGAAGGCCTGCGCGCGCTCTCGCGCACCGCCGCGCGCGAGTGGGCGCAGTACGGCATCACCGCGAACGTGATCTGCCCCGCGGCGGCAACGACGGCGTACAAGGCGTTCTACGACGCGAACCCCGAGACCGCGCAGGCGATGGCGGCGGCGAATCCGATGGGGCGCATGGGCGACCCGGAGAAAGACATCGCGGGCGTGGCGCTGTTCCTCGCGTCGGAGGACTGCCGCTACCTGACCGGCAACACGCTGTTCGTGGACGGCGGCGCGCACATCAACGGCGTGGCGTGGGCGCCGGAGTTGGAGTGAGGGGCCGACAGGATCTCTCGCCCCCGGAAGACTCGGGCGACAGGAGAAATGAGAACGCCGGTCGTCAGTCGCTCACCGCAGAACGTTTACGACCAACACCTGCCGCGTGCCGCTTGGTTCGCACGTCGAACAGCGCACGATGGTCTCGACCCTGAACCTTGTGGCCTCTGCAAGCGGCTCGACCTCGAATTCGAACGCTCCCGACCACATACCTGGATGGAGCTCGTTCCGGAGCCTCGCGAATCGCGTTTCCCCAACGCTCGGATCCGGAGTCTTGAACCCAGACGGGGCGGTAATGAAGCGTGCCCCATCGAGAAGGGTCAGGTGAAACAGGGGGGCAGGCGCAACTTTCTTGGAGTCGTTCTTGATCAACAGCGAAAATCGCAATCGGGCGCCTTCGGCGCGCATTTTCACTGAACGCGGATCCCAGCGATTTGGCTTTAACAGAAAGCCCACTTCTAGGCGCGGACGCTCCTCCTCCGGCGGTTCGACCACGATTTTGAGAGGCTCGCTCGGCCTTCGATCAAGCCGCGCCAGCTCGAGTTCCAGCTGCCTTACACGCTCAACGGCAGCATTTCTCTCGCCCTGCAACGATGTGTTACTCGCGTGCATGACCTGCTGGCCGATTCTCGGACCGACTGATTCTTGAGAGAGAATGGCTTCCGACGGAAAGGAAGCCCCCATGAAGAAGAGTCGGTTTACGGAAGAGCAGATGGTGAAGATTCTGCGCGAGGCGGA